>CADCOR010000053.1 GCA_902803055.1 uncultured Erysipelotrichaceae bacterium | reverse complement strand
TCGACTTGCATGTATTAAGCACGCCGCCAGCGTTCATCCTGAGCCAGGATCAAACTCTCCGTTTGATGACTCGATATTTAAGAACTTTAAGTTCTTGGTTTTAAATGAATTGACGTTTTGTTTAATTGCTTCTTATTTAGTTTTCAAAGATCGAATCGCATCGTTTCAGAGGAGTTTTTTTCAACCGTTCTCTTTTGCGGTGCTCATTTATACTACCAAACTCCATACCCCATGTCAACACTTTTTTTCATTTTTTTTAAATTTTTTTGCAAATTCTTCAAAAACCCTTTATTCATCGGCTTTTTTTGCATTATTTTTTTCGCAAATCAGGTCAAAATAACGCATTATATACGAATTTATGTAGGAAAAATCGAAGGGAATTTCCTGATTTTCTACCATTTTTACCAGTTCATTCTTAGCATCTATGCATTTCTGCTTTATTTCTGCTGGATAATTCATCTTCTGACAGTGATATGCGAACTCATTTTCATCAAGTACCGCATAAGTTCCATCAGGATAAACCTTGACATCAAGATCATAATCAATATTCTTTATAGCTTCTTCATCATAGACTGATGGGGTTGCGACATTGCAGTAATAATAGATACCGCTTTTCCTCACCATTGAGATGATATTGAACCAGTGGTTGCGATAGTAGAAACAGATCGCCGGTTCTCTGGTAAGCCAGCGGCGGTTATCTGCTTCAACAACCCAGCTGTGATCAGTAACTACAACATAGCAGTCTTTCAAGACATCAATGACAATGGCTTTGGACCAGGTCCGGTGCACACTGCCGTTATGCTTGAATGACTGTACGAATACACTGTCTCCAATCTTCAGATCATTCATCAGCTATTACCAGACATTCTTCAGACGTTCGCAAAGAAGCGGTACGACAATAAAAGCACAGATCGTTGTCGGAATCATATATGTCGCATTGTAAGTTAACGAACCCCAGATCGGTGTTTCCCACAAAAGGGTACCGGCGATCGTTGAAGAGAGTAAACGGATCGCACTGGTGATCAGGATACCGCTGTAGAAATACTTATAGTTAGGAAATAATGATGCCAGTCCATATACGGCATAGGCGATCAGATAATCAAGCAGGAAACTCCAGATGCCATAGAAGCTGACCGAGCCGATGACCAGCTGCAGAAAGACCGATACGATGCCTACCTGCAGACCGTATTTGTAGCCCAGATGATATGAGCAGATCAGTAAAGCGATCGGTCCGAAATTAAGCTTGCCGCCGCTGGCCATCTGAAACAGATTCAAAGTATCGCTGATGCGGTCCAGAACGACAAACAGTGCACAATAGATAGCCATGATGGTTAAGGTTTCGGTAGAAAATTTCTTTTTCATAAAAAAACACCTCTCTAAAAGGTGCCTTCCCTACGCTGGCATTATCCAGTTCAGGTCTACGGGTATGATCTCAGCCTATGGGCACCCCATTCAATAAGATTATACTCTAAATATTATTAAATTGAATTCCTATTGCTGAAGTGATCACAGCTGTATATAAATCTAATATAATTCCTGTAATACAGTCAGCGAATCTTCATAATGCCAGTACTGATCATAGAGATATGAGCCTGGCGCATTGCCCAGCAGCAGCATATAAGACTTGCCTCTGTTTTTATACAGAATAATAATATTCTGTCCGGCCTCAGGCGTATAGCCGGTCTTGCCGCCTAAGACGACCGTATTGATATTGACATTGAGGATCCGGATACCTGAAGAAACGACAAGTCCATCTTCACAGGTGTGAACAAGTGACTCCATGATCTGTCTGCCCTTTTCAAATTTCAGCGTATCCATAACGATCAGAAACAGATCATCAAGAGTCGTGTAGTGATCATCATCATGAAGGCCAGTCGTGTTGACAAAATGTGAATCGGTGCAGCCCAGTTCCAAAGCGTGTCTGTTCATCTCATCGACCAGGTTGATTCCTTTAGCCGCGAAATAGTTTTCTAAGGCCAGTGCCGAATCAGCACCGGAAGGAAGAATGAGCCCATACAGAAGATCTTCCAGCGTGTAGTTGTAATCATATTTCATCTGCGCCAGTGAAGCATCTTCTTCGATCAGATATAAAAGCTGATCATAGGTGAAATGCGACCGGTTGCTCAGATCATCTTCAAGATTGAGCACGGTATCAAGAGTCAGTACCTTGGTCAAAGAAGCCGGGTACATGACGACGTTGTTTTTCTTCGCATGTGTAAAGACAAAATCCGATAGGTTTACCAGCATGTATTTATCCGAATGCAAAGGAAACTCCAGTTCCTGATTTTCGATAGTGAAATTATTGATCGCCGCAGTATCAATTGATACCGGTACTTCACTTTTCTGACAGGAAAGACACAGCAAAACAAGCAGTACACTTATAACTGTTTTTAATGTTTTAATGCATCGTCTTGTAAAAGTCATAGGCTCTGATCCTTATATCTGTATTAAGCAAGAAGAAGTCCATCAGCAGATAGAAATCCCTGGCTTCAAAAACAAAATCCTTTAAGACATCATAATTGGCGAATCGTCCCTTGATCATCAGCCGGAATTTCTTAAGCGTATCGACTGGCAGGATATCTTCGCCATTGAGATGTTTCTCACAGACAAAACCGCCATGCCTGTTTGAAATTGAAACTACTTTTTTATTATCGCATAAACAGCAGCTGTCGACGATCGGCGTAATACCGAAGTTTCTGATCAGGTGGGCAGCATACATCGAACCCAGGAGATAAAGATTGTCGTCATTCAGTCTGTCAAAGACAAAGTGCAGTTCGTCAAATAGCGGGATATCTCTGTTTTTCAAAGCGAGCTCGCACAGGATATTCTTGAAAGTCATCCGTTTCAGATTCTCGCTTTCAAAATAATCCTTCAGCAGCTTATGACCATGCACGGCAAAAATCGTCTTGCCTTCGTTATAGTCAATGATGAATTCATAGAGACAGAAATTGAGAAAGTGATTGCGGCTGTTCAGCTTCTTGGCTGCCTTGCCGATGAGTGAAATGATCCCGTACTCTTTGGAAAGCACCTGCATCAGGACATCATTTTCCCGATAGTCAGAGATGCTTAAGACCAGACCGGCAAATTTATCATTCATCCCGATCCCCGCTGAAATAGCCGAGATTGAACAGCTGCTTTTGCGAATTCAGCCAGTCTTCTTCAACTCTGACATATAAGGATAAGATTATTTTCTTATTATCAAAAAGCTTGGCGATATCACTGCTTGACTGATCATTGATCTTCTTTAACATCGAACCATTCTTGCCGATGATGATGCCTTTATGCGTATCTTTATTGCAGATGATCGTCGCTTCGATAAAGACCTTGGAAGTCTTCTCCTTGATCTCTTCAACTCTGACCGCCACAAGATGCGGAACTTCTTCGCGCATATTGGTGATGATCTTTTCTCTGATGATCTCGGCGATCCTGAAATCAAGATTTACATTGGTCTTTACATCACTGGGATAGTATTGCACAGAATCACTGAGATAACCGATACTGGTATTCAAAAGTTCATCAAGATTCTCGCTGTTGAGTGCACTTAAAGGGATGATCTCCGCAAAATCAAAATTCTCTTGGGCATAGCTGAGTCTTCTGATCAGCTGCTGCTGACTCATTTCATCGATTTTATTGACCAGCAGAAAGATCGGTGCTTCATAGGTTTTCAATCGCTCGATGATCGTCTTGTCTTCACTTTGCAGGCCTTTTGTTCCATCGACGATATAGTAGATGATATCCACCCCTTCAGCTTGCGACATCGCTTCTTTATTCATATATGAGCCTAAAGCGGTCTTGGCTTCATGAATTCCCGGGGTATCAATAAAAACGATCTGCAGATCATCACGATTAAGAATGCCCAAAATCGCATTGCGCGTCGTCTGGGCTTTGCTGGTGGTGATCGCGATCTTTTCTTTAAGCAGCGAATTGATCAGAGTCGATTTGCCGGCATTAGGCCGGCCGATGATAGCGATAAATCCTGATTTCATATGCTCAGATCTTCAGCTCCAAACTGATCAGGCAAAAGTTCATTTATATTGGTGATTCTTGTTTCTTTTCTGTTGGACAGAAGGATCGGTGTATCCTGCTTCAGCAGCTCAGACAGAACCTGACGGCAGATGCCGCAGGGGGTGCCAAGTCTTTCGCCATCGGTAACGATCGCAATGGCTTCGATATCCTCCTTGCGATAGCCGCAGGAATAAGCCGCAAAGACAGCACTTCTTTCACCGCAGTTGGTCGCTCCATAAGAAGCGTTTTCGATATTGGCACCATAAAAGGTCTTGCCATCCTTGCATAAAACGCAGGCACCTACATGATACTTTGAATACGGAGCGTAGGCATTCTTCATCGCCTTGAACGCTTCATTGATCAGCTCTTCATTACTCATTTCAATATCCTTTCGATAACACACAGTATACATACAGCAAGTGCGCCAAGTGAGGCCACCAGGACGCTACCGCTGGAGAGATCTTTTATCGTCTTGATTCTTTCATCATATTCACTGTTTAAATAGTCACCGATCTTTTCGATCGCGGTATTGATGATTTCCGCCGTGATGACCATAGCGATGCAGATGATAAAGGCCAGCCACTCATAATGATCTAGTCTGATGATGAAACCGCCGATAAGCGCCATCAGGCCTAAGATAAACTGTACCATGACCGCCTTATGTTTTAAGGCGAGCTTTAAGCCATTGAATGAATCGGCAAACTTCTTTTTCACTTGAGATCCCCGACTATCTTCTTCTGCAAGGCAAACATCTTTCTTTCATCTTCCTTTTCCATGTGATCATAACCCAGAAGATGCAAAAGACCATGGACGAACAGAAAGACAAATTCTCTCTTTGCCGAATGACCGTATTCAGCTGCCTGTGCGTAGACGCGATCGCGGTTGATGAAGATATCGCCAAGTTCGATCTCATCTTCATATTCGGCATCTTCCCCTGAATCTAAAAGCGCAAAGGAAATGACATCAGTCACCTTGTCGATATTGCGATATTCCCTGTTGATCCTTTTGATCGTCAAAGGACCGCAGATGATCAGCGAAAGCGCATAGACATCCTCCAGTTCGAGAACTTTCAGGGTCTTGAGATAGTATTTTTCAATTAACGGATAATACTCTTTCAGATCATTGTAACGGGTCTTGTTTATGATATTTACCATACATTCATTATAGCTTGATTTCTATTTTTATAAGTGTTATATTTAATTAGCAGTCTATAGGATAGAGTGCTAAAAACATGCTAAAAGGAGGGAAAAACTATGGCAGTAAAACAGTTTAAAACAGAGTCAAAAAGATTGCTGGATATGATGGCCAACTCCATTTATACAAACACGGACATCTTCCTGAGGGAACTTATTTCCAATGCCTCTGACGCCCTGGATAAAAGACATATCCTGTCTCTTACCGATACCAGCATTACGGCTGATGATCTTAAGATCCACATTGATGTCGACAAGAAAAACCGCACGATCACCATCAGCGATAACGGCATCGGCATGGATAAGAATGAACTGGAAGACAACTTAGGCACCATCGCCCGTTCCGGTTCCTTTGAGTTCAAACAAGAACTTGATGCCAAGGATGAAGCAGATATCATTGGTCAGTTTGGTGTCGGTTTC
>CADCOR010000052.1 GCA_902803055.1 uncultured Erysipelotrichaceae bacterium | reverse complement strand
GATATTGATGATCAGGTACAGATAGAAGTACGGCAGATCATAATTCATGAATGTCTTTAAGATATCTGATAATAAACGGGAAAGACCGCTGACTCCGCTGGGATAGATACCAGCCGGTACGGAGAAACTCGTGAGGGCAAAGGCCTGGGTGATTGCCGAAAGCAATACCCAGAAAGTCATCTGAAATAGCTGTTTAGTGCTGATGTTTTTCATAATCATTTCCTTAATTTATGACTTTGTCTGTTACTGTTGATATTACTCATACATTATAATGGTTTTATGAAGATAAGAGAAAGTTATAGGAAAAACTGGGCTCCTTATATCTGGGCAATGCCTGATATAATGGCCTATCAGCTCATCAGTAATTCCATATTCGGCGTTATATACTGGCTGCTAAGAAAAGCAGCGATGATGCTGATAAAGTCTACGGGTCACGTAGCGATCAGCAGCGGTGATTTTGCTTTTTTATTCAAGACCTGGCAGGGACCGTTGCTGCTTATCATTGCTCTGGCGATCCTGTTTTTCCATGTTGCTACTGACATCAACATTCAGATCGCCTATGCCGGCCGCCTGCTAAAAGGCATCCAGATCAAATTCATTGATCTGTTGAGGGAGAGCTTCATCTCCATTAAAAATCTGTTTACACCTGATGGCGTACTCATCATTATCTATATTGCTTTGATCGCTCCTTTATGCGGTCTGGGTCTTTCTGTTTCGCTGACCTCCAGTTTATATATCCCGACCTTTATCACTTCGGTCATCCATGCGAATGTCTATTACAACATTCTTTATTTTCTGCTGCTGGCGATCTTTTTCTTTGTCGGCATTATCAATATCTTTACGCTGCATGGCATCGTCATCGAAAAACTCCCTTCAAACAAGGCGGACAATCAGTCCCGCCAGCTTGTGAGAAACAACTGGAAAGATTATCTTAAACAGAACGTCTCCTTTATACTGAATATTGCGGTATGCAATATCCTGCTGGGTATCTTCACAGTATTTGTCCCTCTGATCATCGCCTTTCTTTTAAACATCGATCAGAGTCATCATAGAATGCTGTTCATTTTTATCTGCTGCATCGTGATGTTTTTCATCTATGGCTTTAATTCCTATGTCGAATCTTTCTATATCATCCGTCTCACCCAGCTTTTCTACCGCTATAAAGGTGACCATGAAGGATTCGTCTATCGCCGAAGCAAGGCACGCGTCATCGTCGTGATGATGTTCATCATTCTGCCGATCATTATCTCTTTCGGTGCATCTTTCCTTGCTGATAAATATTTTGATGAACTCTTTTATCAAAAGGTCAGTGCCAAAGTCATCGCTCATCGCGGCGGCGGTGTTGAAGAAATCGAGAATACGATAGCGGGCGTTGAAAAAGCGATCGAATTAAAAGCTGACGGCTCGGAGATCGATGTTCAGCGCACAGCCGATGGCCATTACATCATCAACCATGACGGCAATTTTGCCCGTCTGTGTTCAAATAAACACAAACCGGAAGAGCTTACACTCGAAGAGATCAAAAACCTTAAGATAAAAGATCCTAATCATCCGGACAAATATGGTGAAGTGGCGACGATCGAAGAAATGCTGGAAACGGTCAAAGGAAGGATCAAGCTGTTTATCGAATTAAAAGGAAACAGCGCCGATCGAAGGATGGTCGATGACCTGGTTGCCATGATCAAGGAAAGAGATATGATGAGTGACTGTGTTCTCATCTCGCTCAAATACGATCTGATCGATTACTGCGAAAATTATTACCCGGAGATCGATACCGCCTATCTGGCTTTCGTCTCTTTCGGCGATACATCAAAACTCAACTGTGACTATCTCGGACTGGAAGAGGAAGCTTCAAGTTCCGAGGCGATCAACAACGTTCACGATCAGAATAAACAGTTCCTGGTCTGGACACCAAACAGCACTGATGGGCAAAGACACTTCCTGCTTTCTCCTGTCGACTATATCATTACCGACAACATCAAACAGGCTAAAGATATCATCGAAGAGCTGAATAACCGTTCTGACTACGAACTGATTATTGATGCCATAATTTCATTATTCTGATCATGATCCAGGACATAAGTGTACATTTCGACAACAGTTATCACCCCTGCCTTCCCGAGCCCGACTCGAGAGCTTTTCTGTTTAGTGAAGACAGGATCATGCTGTCCTATGATGAAAAAAATAAGCAGCTGATCATTCCTCTATGTGATCAGTTTAAAAGCGCTTCCTTCCAATACCTGTTCAAAACAGACGTGGCCTATTTTTTAGCCCATGATAAGCAGAATGAATCAGCTGGTTTCAGATACTGCTCGTTAAGAGAAATAAGAGATCTTGAACTTGAAAGAAATGACGAGATCTTTCTGTGCTATTGCGCCTACCATCTTCATAAGTGGTATCAGAACAATCAATACTGCGGCTGCTGCGGGAATAAAACGGTTCCTTCTGAAAAGGAAAGAGCGTTATGCTGCCCAAAATGCCATAATACGATCTATCCAAGACTCAACCCGGCCGTCATCGTTGCGATCAGGAATAAAGACCGGCTGCTGCTGACAAAATACAAGAGCGGCTTTGCCCATAATGCGCTGGTCGCGGGCTTTGTCGAGTTTGGCGAGACCCTGGAAGAATGCGTGGAAAGAGAAGTCTATGAAGAGACCGGTCTCAAAGTTAAGAATATCACCTACTATAAATCCCAGCCCTGGGGTATTGCTCAAGACATTCTCGCCGGCTTTTATTGTGACGTCGATGGCGATGACACGATCAGAATGGATGATAACGAGCTCAAATATGCCGCCTGGGTGGAAAGAAAGGATATCGTCCTGCAGCCCGGTCATTTCTCTTTGACTAATGAAATGATGGAGATGTTCAAGAATTCCAGATTGTAAGCCTGTCTGATGACGGGCTTTTTCTTGTCAATAAATGGTGACTGTTATATCATTCTTATGTAGCACGCTACATAATAAGGAGTCACTATGGAACAGGACATCGGCTATCTGATCAAGAAGATCGAAACAGCCACGAAAAAGAATATCCAGAATTTCTTCAATGAGCAGGATCTGACTTTCCAGCAGGCTCATGTCATCAGAGTGCTGAAATGCAATGGCAGGCCTCTTTCCCTCAAACAGCTCAGAGAAGAACTTAAAATAGCCAATCCGACCATGGTTGGCATCATCAAGCGGATGGAAAAAAACGGCTATGTCGTAACGCACGTCTCACCGAAAGATAAAAGAGTGAGAATGGTGGAACTCACAAAGCGTTCGGAAAAGCTCATAGACAGGATCGAAGAAGATCGCACAGCGTTACATAAACAGATGTATAAAGATATTTCTGATAAGGAACTGAAACAGCTTGAGAAACTCTTAAGCAGGATATATGCAAATTTACAGGAGGTTGATGAAAATGTTTAAAACATTTGCCGATAAGATCGGGGAATTCAAAAAAGAAACGATCATGACCCCGTTATTCATGGTCATGGAAGTACTGATGGAGTGTATCATTCCTGTTACGATGGCAGCCCTGATCGACCACATGCAGACAGGCAACATTTCCGTTGTCGTCTATTACGGTTCAATCCTGATCGTTTTGGCTTTTCTGTCTCTGTTTGCCGGCTCGACCTGTGCCAAGACAGCTGCCAGTGCCTCGACCGGCTTTGCCAGGAATCTGCGCCGTGATCTCTTCTATAAAGTTCAGGATTATTCCTTTGCGGATATCGACAGATTCTCATCTTCATCACTGGTCACCCGTCTGACCAATGATGTCTCTCAGATCCAGAACGCCTTTCAGATGATGATCAGAATGGCAGTCAGATCGCCACTCATGCTGATATTCTCTATCGTCATGGCCTTCAGGATCAATCCACAGATGGCTTTAATCTTCTTAGGCATCATTCCGATCCTTATTTTAGGATTATTGCTGATCTTCAACTTTGCTCATCCGATCTTCAGAAGGATCTTCAAGAAATACGATGCCTTGAACAATTCCGTCCAGGAAAATGTTGCTGGCATCAGAGTGGTCAAATCATTTGTCAGAGAAGATTTTGAGATCAAAAAATTCAATCAGGCATCCGAAGAAGTCCGCAAAGACTTCACCAGAGCCGAAAGAATCGTTGCCCTCAACTCACCGTTAATGAGTGCCTGCATGTATACATCGATGCTGTTAGTCAGCTATATCGGTGCCCGCACGATTATTACGAGTTCTTCAACGAGTCTGACGACCGGACAGCTTTCATCGCTGATCACCTATGGCATTCAGATCCTCTCTTCTCTGATGATGCTTTCAATGGTCTATATGCAGATAACCTTCTCAACTGAAGCTGCCAACCGAATCTACGAAGTACTCACCTATGAACCGACTCTGCTTTCCCCGGAAAACGGACTTACGGTTGTCAAAGATGGTTCGATCCGCTTTGATAATGTCACTTTCTGTTATGATCCTCAATCCAAGCGGGAAGCGCTGTCCAATATCAATCTCGATATTCCCAGCGGCCAGACGATCGGCATCATCGGATCCACCGGTTCTTCCAAGACAACTCTGATCCAGCTGATCAGCCGTCTGTATGATGCTACAGAAGGCACAGTCTATGTCGGCGGTGAAGATGTCAGACTGTATGATCTCAAGTGCTTAAGAGATGCTGTCTCTGTTGTCCTGCAGAAAAACGTGCTGTTCAAGGGAACGATCAGAGATAATCTGCGCTGGGGCAACAAAGATGCCAGCGATGAAGAAATAGTCAGAGCCTGCAAGCTGGCACAGGCTGATGAGTTCATCGAACAGATGCCGGATAAATACGACACGATGATCTCGCAAAACGGAACCAACGTCTCCGGCGGTCAGAAACAGCGTTTATGCATCGCCCGAGCCTTGCTTAAAAAACCAAAGATCCTCATCCTGGATGACTCAACAAGTGCTGTTGACACCAAGACTGATGCCTTAATCAGAAAAGCCTTCCAGGAAGAAATACCGGATACCACCAAGATCATCATTGCCCAGCGCATTTCCTCGGTACAGGATTCCGATCAGATCATTGTCATGGAATCAGGAAGGATTGTGGAAAAAGGCAAGCATGAAGAGCTGCTGGCTTTGAAAGGTATCTATTCAGAAATCTACGAATCACAGACTAAAGGAAAGGAGGAAAACTGATGCCACCAAGACAAAGAGTCATTACCGACAAAAAGATCGACATGAAATCACTGAAACGACTGCTGATCTATGTCTTCAGAAACTATAAGTTTCATCTTCTGATCGTTGCCGTGTGTCTGATCATTTCCTCTGTAACCAATGTCATTGCCGCAACCTTTCTGCAGCGGCTGATCGATGAAGTCATTACACCTGGTATCTCTTCAGGTATCGAGGCGGTTGCTGGCGATCTGCTGAAACTGATCACGACCATGGCAAGCCTTTATGTCATTGGTATCCTTGCGACTACCCTCTACAATCAGCTGATGGCCGGTGTTGGTCAGGGCACGATCAAGAAACTGCGTGATGCAATGTTCGACAATATGGAAACATTGCCGATCCGCTACTTTGATACCCATTCCCATGGTGAGATCATGTCGACCTATACCAACGATGTCGATACGATCAGACAGCTGGTCGGACAGTCCATTCCTAACATGTTCCAGTCCTTTTTGTCTTTGAGCGTCGTCTTTATTACGATGATCTCCTACAGTATCTGGCTGACCATTGTTGTAATGCTGGCGATCTTTGCGATGTTCAGGATTACCGGAAAATTCGGCGGACGCAGCGCCCGCTATATGGTTGCCCAGCAGAAATCATTAGCTGAAGAAGAAGGCTTCATCGAAGAGATGATGGAAGGCATGAAAGTCGTCAAGGTCTTCACTCATGAAGAAGAAGCCAAAAAAGATTTTGACAAGTTAAATGAGAAACTCTTTGAGGATGCCCGCAACGCCAACCGCAACGCCAATGCGCTGATGCCGATCTTAGGCAACATGGGCAACATCCTTTATGTCATACTGTCCATTGTCGGATCCCTGATGGTTTCCTTAAGCGTTCCTAACCTTTCCTTAAGAGGCATAGCCCCCTTAAGCATCGGTATCATCATTTCATTCCTGTCCCTGGCCAGAACAATGTCGATGACGGTCACCCAGGTTTCGATGCAGGTATCGATGGTCGCCCAGGCTTTAGCCGGTTCGGATCGTGTCTTTGCCCTGATTGATGAAAAGAGCGAAGAAGATGACGGCTATGTCACTTTGGTCAGATGTACGATTGATGATCAAGGGAATATTGCGGAAGCCGATCACTATACCGGCAAATGGGCATGGAAACACTACCACGCGCAAAGCGATCACACAACGACTTATAAAGAACTCAAAGGTGATATCGAAATGGTTGATGTCGACTTCGCCTATAACCCGGATAAACAGATCCTGTTTGATATCTCTCTATACGCCAAACCGGGACAGAAGATTGCCTTTGTCGGTGCTACCGGTGCCGGCAAGACGACGATCACCAAT
>CADCOR010000051.1 GCA_902803055.1 uncultured Erysipelotrichaceae bacterium | reverse complement strand
TTGGCTTATTTGAAAACATCAGCAGGATGATCATGTCGGGTGATATCGGAATCAGACCAAGCAATAATGCCTGCCGCTTCTGTAAATATCAGAACATCTGTCATCACAGCAGCGATGATACGATAGCCAAGAGCGACATGCCGTATATCTATAAAGAACAGGGAGACAGCGATGAGACTGAATGATCAGCAGCAGGCCATAAATAATGTGAGCGGCAAAAACGTCATCGTTTCAGCTTCGGCCGGTACCGGCAAGACAACTGTTCTGACTGATCGCATTATCGGTTATCTCAAAAAAGGCTATGATATCAGCGACTATCTGGTCGTTTCTTTTACGCAGGCTGCAGCCGGAGAACTCAAAGAGAGAATTTCCGTAGAAATAAAAAAATCTCTCGACGAGGCAGATGAAAAACTGCAGCGTCACTATCGTGCACAGCTGGCTAAAATACCTTTAGCGGATATTTCGACGATTCACTCTTTCTGTCTCGATGTGATAAAAAGATATGGATTTGTACTGGGTATCGATCCCGCCAAGACCGGCAGGCTGTCTGATGAGGGGAAACTTGCCAAGCTCAAACAGAAAGCTTTCAGAGAAGCATTGAAAGAAGACGATTATAATCTGCTGATATATCGCTTTTCAGACCGTCCGGAAGACATCACTGATTTCTATAAAAACATCGAAAGCCTTTCACGTTTCCTCGATAATCTTGAAGATGAAGAAAAATGGAAAACGCAGGTTTTAAAGAATTATGCCCGGATGGCGGAAAATGATTATTCAGCTTATCCAATTGATCTGCGGGATTTCTTCAATAATAAACTGAATACACTTGAAGACTGCAGCAGCAGGCTGATCGAACTATACAGGAAGAATCTCAAAGCCAGCAAGACGCTTCAGAAAGCCGAAGATCTCAATGATCAGATTCAGATCATGATCGAAGCTTCAAGAAAAGCTCTGCTGGAAAATGATTATCAGAAGATTGCCGGATATGCGATAGAACTGAGCGGCAAATACCCAGCTATCGGCAATTCCCGTTTTGATGAAGATGATAAAGCCGAGGCCATCAAAGATAAAGCAGTATATGATGAACTGATTCCTTCTTTTAAGGACTACTATATCTTTAATGAAGCCAACCGGGAAAACAGAGAAGTTATTGAGCAGCTGTTGAAACTGACCGATGCCTACAGAAAGAATTATGATCGTCTGAAAGAAGAAAATGAGATCATAAGTTTTGAGGATATGCTTAAAATGGCAGCCAAGATCCTGAAGGCGGATAATGGCTATGTTGCCAGGATATATCGCAACAAATACAGAGAAATACTCGTCGATGAGTATCAGGATACCAACCAGAACCAGGAAAATATCATCCGTTCTATAGCTAAAGAGGACAACGTCTTCAGAGTCGGTGATGTCAAGCAGTCGATCTATAAGTTTCAGAATGCCAAACCGGCGCTCATGAAAGGCTTTATAGATAATCCTGGTGATAATGACTGTGTTCTGCCATTAAGGAAGAACTACCGTTCAGCTTCCAACATCATCAATTTCTCCAACTATATCTTTAACAGACTGATGAATATGAAAGAAGGCGTTTATAAGGAAAATGACAATCTGCAGATCCCGGAAGAAAAAACCGGCTATGCAGGGGAGAAGATAAAGCTGATCACTGTACCTTATGAGAGCGATGAAAAACAAGTGCGCAAAAACGCCAAAGGTGAAACAAGTGAAAAAGCCTTGCGCAGTTTTAATGCCAAAGAAAAGACAGAGATGATCGCTGAATATATTGCTTCGGAAATGTGTCATCTGAAAGCTGAAAACAGCGATCTCAAATGGTCATCATTTGTGATTCTGCTCAGGAATAATCGCTACAAAGCTTTACTGAAAAGAATACTCAATAAGCACAATATCCCGGTATATACGGTAGCTAAGACCGGTTTCTTTTCAGACAGTGCCGTGTCGGGTGTCATTTCTTTATTGAGGCTGATCTTAAAGGACAGCAGACTTGAAGCAATGAATGTTTTAAGCGGTCCTTTATTTGAATATGACTATGAGTACATTGCCGGCAATCAGCAGATTCTTGAATTGAATAATGAAGAAAACAGCAGTGAATTGAAGAAGCTGGTGGATGAACTGAAACAATATCACAAAGAACATTCCTTAAGTGAACTGCTGGACAGGATCTATAACTACAATGATTTCTATCTGAGCAGAACCAATTCCTTTAGCCGCAGCAATCTTGATTCGCTCTATCAGCTGGTTCTTGATTATGAAAAGGATGGCAACAGTCTTTCAGACCTTCTGATCTACCTGCAGAATTATGCGCTGGTCGACAGACAGGAAGCCTCAGGTTTTACCAGCAAGGATGATGT
>CADCOR010000050.1 GCA_902803055.1 uncultured Erysipelotrichaceae bacterium | reverse complement strand
GTATAAGAATACCGCTGGCTTTCAAAATCACCGATAAATACTGCGCTTATTTGGCAGAACCGCTACTGGCTCTTAATCAGAGGGTCTGGGGTTCGAGCCCCCGAGGAATCACCATTGAGATCAATAAGTGCGAGAGCACTTTTTTATCTTCAGCGACAAAGTTAATCTTTACATTATTGAGATATATCTCATATAATGTAAGCAGATAACAGATTATGTATAAGATTGAATTTTACGAAAGCGACAGCGGTGATAAACCGGTAGAAGATTTCCTTGATTCTCTTGATGTAAAAATGAACGCTAAAATGATTCGCTTGATGGAACTGCTGGAAGAAAAAGGAAACGAACTGAGATAACCGTATTCCAAACATCTGGAAGATGGAATATTTGAACTTCGTGCAACACAAAGCAGCAATATCAGCAGAGCTTTATACTTCTTCTATATCGATAAAAGGATCATCATAACAAACGGTTTTATTAAGAAGCAACAGAAGACACAGCCTAGAGAAATTGAACTGGCAAAGAAAAGAAGAAAACTGTTTCTGGAAAAAGAAAAGAAAGGAAAAAGAATATGACCACACTTCAAGATTATAAAAAGAGGAAAATGGCAGATCCCGAATTCGTTAAGGCCTATGAAGAGCTTGAGCCTGAAATGAATGTGATCAAAGCAATCATCGACGCGAGACTATCCCAGAATCTGACTCAGAAAGAATTATCGGAAAGAACAGGAATAGCTCAATCAGAGATCAGCAAGCTTGAAAAAGGAACAAGAAATCCTTCAATCAGTCTGCTTCAGCGCTTAGCTGAGGGAATGGATATGGTTTTAAACGTTTCTTTTACTCCCAAAACCGATTCCATTAAATAGAGCTTTTCTCTGCCGTAAATCTGTCGTATAAAAAGGCACTTGATTCCGGAAGCACCTATATATGCTACGTTTTTTTCTTTATCCCCCGCTGACTCTTAATCAGAGGGTCTGGGGTTCGAGCCCCCAGGGAATCACCATTGAGATCAATAAGTGCGAGAGCACTTTTTTGTTATTCGGAACATCGACTTATCCATTCATATAATGATCATCTAACAAAAAATCTCTGATTCCGATAAAAAGGATCCCATTCTTATCCCTGTAAGGCATAATGTGATCTTTCAATACGACCATCTTTGTAAATGAATTTTTTACTTTTATCAAAGATTTCATTTCCTGTTCCATTTTTTCATCCGTATCTACGTTCAATGCGGACTGAATATAGTATGTATTGGCTGAAGAAGAAGCTATGAAATCGATTTCCAGCTGTGAAGATACTCTTTTCCCATCTTTGCCTGCATGTCTGTATTCCACCATTCCGACATCCACCGTATATCCTCTCATAAGCAGTTCGTTATAAATGATGTTCTCCATAATATGATTTTCTTCATTCTGTCGAAAATTCAGCCATGCGTTTCTTAATCCGACGTCAGTGAAATAATACTTCAAAGGTGTATCCATATACTTTTGTCCTTTGATGTCATAACGAACAGCCTCATTAATCAGAAAAGCTTCTTCGAAATATGACAGATAAAGCTTTACCGTTTCCGAATCGATCTTCTTGTGTTTCAGAGTATCAAAGAGACTGGATAGTCTGCTGGGATTGGACAAAGATCCTACAGAAGAAGCAACGATATTCAACAGATCATCAAGTTCTTTCTGTTGCTTTCTGATATCATGCCTTTCCATCACATCCTTCAGATAAGTATTCCGGAAAAGATCCTTCAGATAATTGCTTTTCTCTTCGTGCGTTGTTAATTCTGTTATTCTGGGTAATCCTCCGTATGTATAGTATTCCCGCCAGGCATCTTCTTTTTCTCCCGAAAAAGCAGTACAGAATTCTTTAAATGAAAGAGGCCACATGCGGATCTCATCTCCGCGGTCTCTAAACTCTGTAACGATATCGCTTGACAGCATCCTGGAGTTGCTCCCGGTAACATAAAGGTCGATGTTCCTGATTTTCATCAGGCTCAAAAGAACATCCGTGAAACCGATCCGATCCACTGCCTCAGGATCATCGATCCACGGATTTCTGATTGAAACGACCTCCTGTATTTCATCCAGGATCACATAATACATATCTTTGTCCCTGATCAGAGATCTGACATATTCATCAAGTTTCAGCGGATTACGATACTTTGCGTTTTCTGCATCTTCCAAAGAAAGCCTGATGATATGATCTTCACCAACTCCATCCTGTATCAGATGATCATAGAATATTTCATTTAAAAGAACCGATTTGCCACATCTTCTCAAACCGGTAACTATTTTTATCTTTCCATTTTCTTTCTTTTTGATCAACTGATTTAAATACTTGTCTCTTTGGATCATATTAATCGCCTTTCTATGGTAAAATCCACTTTTTTCCGATTAACTTATATCGATATATTATAAAAACTTCAATAATCATAGATATTTAGTGGCATAAACCAATATTTTCCGATTTATTCTATTATTAAATCTCAATGTATTTTGTCGTAAAACTGTCTTATGAAATCATTGTATT
>CADCOR010000049.1 GCA_902803055.1 uncultured Erysipelotrichaceae bacterium | reverse complement strand
CTGAAAGTGATACCGGTATTTTCAAAATGTGCTTCCCTGTAACCTGATACAAACCTGAACAGGATAAAAGTCATAATGTACCAGGCTGCTATAAAGAAAACAGCTATCAGCAATAACGTACATACAAGTGCTTTATAGGCAGCTGATCTGTCATTCTCCGGAACGTTGAAGATCGCAAAGTCACCTGAATAAATGATTAAAGAGGCCAGATGTTCGGCAACGAAATCTGCCACTACATATTTGAAGATCGTCAATATCCAGAAAATGGCATTGCTCATGAAAATGCTCCAAGACTACTTATCCAGATAATCAAACTCATAACGCATGTAATGCGTTACACTGTCCCCTTTTCTCAAAACTGCGGAAAGATATTTATCGCCATAATTGATACCGTTAGGGAAGAACTGACATTCCAGACACAGGCCTTTGTGCTTTGTGTATTTTATGCCATACTTGCCAGTCTGTTCTGCCAGCATGTTCCCGGTATACAGATGCATATCCGGCAGATCGGAATAGACACTGAACAGATAGCGTTCGTTCTTCAATTGCGCCATCAGTTTATCACCCATCACTTCCCAGACATAGTTATTGTCAATGCCCTTTTCCAATTGAGAAAGATTATCGCCGATTCTGGTGAACTCTCTGAAATCATAAGGGGTTTCTTCAACCCTATAGACTTCATCAAGGGTCAGCCCATATTCATCAGTTGGTGCATATTTATCAGCAGTTATGCGCAGATATTCATTGAGGATATCCTCGTCGCCTAAATTGAAGTAGGCATGGTTGGTCATATTGAACAGCGTATCCGCAAAAGCTCTGCCACTATAGGCGAATAATAATGTCTTTCCATCAAGTTTATAAGTTACTTCAGCTTTCAGATCGCCAGGGAATCCTTCTTCACCATCTTGAGAAAAATAGGAAAGTCTTACTTCATTGCCACTTCTGTATTCCGTCTTCCACATCCTGAACGCAAAGCCATTGACCCCGCCGCCATGAAGATTATTGCCGTAATTATTCTTATTCAATTCATAGGTTATACCATTTAAGACAAACTTCGCATCTTTGATCCGGTTCGCATTTCTGCCGATCGAAGCACCAAGATTGCCGGGATATTTCCGATATTCTTCATCTGTCTCATAGCCCAGAACGATATCGGTGTTGTCTCTTTTTTCAATGAATCTGACTAATGTAGCACCTAATTCACTGACTTCAACTTTCAGGTATTCATTTTCGATAATATGTCTCATCTTCTTTTATCCTCTCTAATCCTTCTTTCTGATCAGTGCTATCGATATATCATTCACATTGGTGCCAGTCGGACCGGTCATGATCAGTCCATCGATTGCCTTCAGACCATTATAGGAATCGTTATCTTTTAGGATCTTTTCATAATCAAGACCTTTTTCTGTCAATTTATGATAAGAGTTTCCATCGACATATCCTCCGGCTGCATCCGTTGGACCATCTGTGCCATCTGAACCTACCGACATCAGCAGCAGATTATCTATTCCAGCCATTTTTCTGATCTGAGAGAAGACCAGTTCCTGATTTCGGCCGCCTAGTCCATGGCCTTTGACATGCACGATCGTTTCTCCGCCCATGATCAGAACTACATTTTCCTTATCATCAAGGTGTTTGTCTGCTTCTTCAAACAGCAGATCACCAGCCTTAGTAGCTTCAATATCAATATGATCAGTTATGATAAGCGGTTTATAGCCAAGTTTTCTGGCTTCTTCAGCGCCGTTTTCACAAAGCAAGCGTACCGAACCGATGATCGTATTTTCGGCGTTTCCTGCATCAGCCATTTTTGAGCTATTAATTATCGATCTTGTTTCTTCACTGATCTCAATCTCATAATCATCAATTATCTTAAGTGCATCTTTGCCGCTGCTTTCATCTTTAACACTTGGTCCGGATCCAATGACATCGAGTTTATCACCCAGTACATCAGAAAGAATGATCCCAAATACTTTTGCCGGATAACAGATATCCGCAAAGCGTCCGCCTTTTACGGCTGATAGCTTCTTGCGGATCGTGTTGATCTCAGTGATGTTGAGTCCCTTCTTCAGCATCTGATCATTGATGTTCTTTAATTCTTCTAAAGATATCAGCGGTTTTTCAAATAAGGAACTCGCACCGCCGGATAAAAGAAAAAGGACCGTGTCATCTTCACTCAGATCACTGCACATCCTGATCACTTCTTCCGTGGCCTTTACGCCATTTTCATCCAGTAGAGGATGACCGGCTTCATAGATCTTGATATTTTCGATCCTGCCTTTGGCGTGCCCATACTTGGTGATGATGATCCCTTTTTTGATCTTGACTGTTTCACTGGCGGCCTTGGCCATGGCAAAAGCTGCCTTGCCTGCGGCGACCAGATATACATTCTCATAGGGAAAAGCAGATAAGGCTTTCTTCACTGCCTTATCAGGCAGACATTCTTCAATTGCTTTTAAACAGATGGTTTTCGCATCACTTAACATATATTTCCAGATGACTCAGTTTATCCTGATCGATCGCCAGGATATCCCCATAAAGGATCACGACATTGTCTTTGCCATGGCTCTTCTGACCAAAGGCACAGGCATAGCCGTTCCTTTCGATATATTCACCATTGAAATATGCACAGTTTTCTTTTACACTTTCGCTCAATTCAATATCATTTATCTTGAAGCGGCCAAACGGTATATTATCCAGATAGAACTCATAACGGGTCACCGTCGCATCATCGACACCGATCGGCTTCTTGTCTTCGTTTTCGATGTCGATCTTGCCCATGTAGTCATCCCAGAAATACACTTCAATATCTTTTTCTGTCTCCTTGCTTTCTAACTGTGTCTTGCTGTTGCGCACATCAAAAACCAGACGCATGAAATCCACATGGTCATAGCCCGGCGCCACTGTAAAATCATCAAAAGAGAAGACATAATAATCTTCTCTTAATTCAACATCACAGCCACACAGCATTACCAGCAAAATGATCAGAAACAGTTTTTTCATTCAGCTACACTTTTTGACGCAATTATATCACTGCCTAGTGACAGTATATCAGGTACAATGACCTCACCGATCTTTATCGGTGCCTTGACTTCAACTCCTTTTAAAGCTTTCATCACATCCATCAGCCTGCCTTTGGGAATCGGTTTTGAAGTAATGACCGGCAGTCTCTTGCTTTCCTTGGCATCAATGGCGATCGTTGTCGTCAGAGTGCGAAGCGGATTAAGCAGTTCACTTCGAGCATAAGTCACACCTCTTGGGCAGGAATTACCGGTAACAGTGATCTCTTCACCATTCTGTTCAACGGTGAGATGGCATCCTTTCGGACAGTTTATACAGACGAGATTCATTCAAGCACCTCCCAATGCAGTTCACCTTTCAGATTTTCAAGATCTTCCTTTTTCAATAAGACCTTCTGCATTTCACTCGGCACGATTCCGACTTTCTTCAGTTTCTTATCGAGCCCTTCGCCATAGACATGAATGGCACAATCCTTGAAGACTCTGTTCACTCTGAACATGAACTCCAGATCCTTGCCCTTGTGGAAAGACTGCGGAACCATATAAGATACGCCATTGGAAACAACGTTTGCGATCTTTTCTGAAGAACTCACATTGCCTGAAACATAATCGGCAGCTGCCTTGCCGGCTTTCTTGCCTTCTTGTGAAACATAGTCGACCAGATCATGGACATGCAAGGCATTGCCGCAGGCAAAGATGCCTTCAACTGAAGTCATATAGTTATCGTCAACGATCGCACCTCTGGTCCTTGGATCAAGTTTAACGCCGATCTCTTCGATCAGGGTATTCTCCGGGATCAGACCGACTGACAGTAACAGACAGTCACACTCGATCTTCTGTTCCGAGCCTTCGATCTTCTGCAGTTTATCATCAACTTCGATCAGAGTGATATATTCAAGTCTTGATTCGCCATGAACGGCTTCAACTGTGTGAGAAAGATAAAGCGGAATATCGAAATCTTCCAGACACTGTTTGATGTTTCGTGCCAGACCATTGGAATATGGCTGCAGTTCCGCAACACCGATGACCTTTGCGCCTTCCAGTGTCATTCTTCTTGCCATGATCAAGCCAATATCGCCACTGCCTAAAATAAAGATCTTCTTGCCGACAAGATAGCCCTGTTTATTAAGATACTTCTGAGCAGTACCGGCTGTATAGACACCTTCGCAGCGATTGCCTTTTAAGCCGATCGCTCCGGCTGGTCTTTCTCTGCAGCCTGTGGCAATAACGATTGCTTCCGCTTCGATCTGTTTTAAACCTTCCGGGGTGGAAACGATGACACATTTATCTTTTATTTCGGTAACGGCTGCTTCATAGATAAAGGAAATAGAATAATTATCTTTGATCAGATCATAATACTTCTCGGCATAAGCCGGTCCGGATAATTCCTCATTGAAAGTATGCAGACCGAAGCCATTATGAATACACTGCTGCAGAATGCCGCCGTATTCCTTTTCTCTTTCAATGACCAGGATATCTTTAAGACCGTTTTCATAAGCTCCCAAAGCGGCCGCAATTCCGGCTGAACCGCCGCCAATGATCACTAACTGATGTCTTTCCATCACAGTTCCTCCTTGGCACTGGCAAGCAGTACATTTGAACCATCTCTATCAAGTTTTATATCTGTAACATCTTTATGCAGTTCTTCACTTAAGATCTTCAATACCTCTGGCTCACAAAAGCCACCCTGACATCTGCCCATGCCCGGACGGCAGCGCATCTTGACACCCTTGATCGTCGTTGCCCCGCACTTGCGTCTGATGACATCCTTAATCTGACCTAAGGAGATCTTCTCACAGCGGCAGATGATCTTTCCGAAATCCGGATCACTTTCAACCAGTTTCTGTTTTTCTTCAAAACTCATATGCCGCATATCAATGAATGGCTTGCGGCGTACATATTCAGCTTTAGCTTTGCAATCAGCAAATTTAGGCATGACTATATCATTGATGACATCTTTGGCAATAGCCGGAGCAGCGGTAAGACCGGGTGATTCAATACCAGCCACATGAATGAAATTGCTGATCACATCATCTTCTTTAATATAGAAATCACCTAAATCGATATGCGGTCTTAAGCCCGCAAAAGTATGGATAAGCTTATTGAACGGCACATTCTTCATCGTCTTGTTTATTTCCTTGCGGATATAATCAAGACCGCTGCCGGTCGCATCATCATCCCTGTCTTCAGTTTCATCCGAATTCGGCCCCAGCATGATATTGCCATGAACTGTCGGAATTGCCAAAACACCTTTGCCCTTAAGCGAAGGAGTCGGATAGATGACATGATGGAGGTAATCCTCCAGATGATCCAATACAAAATACTCACCTTTTCTGGTTATGACCTTGTATGGTGATGTTCTAAGCATATTGGTGATATCATCACAATGTGCACCAGCACAGTTGATCAGTACCTTTGTTTCGATTTCATCATTGATCACGAAGTAATCTTTCTGCTTATCGATCTTCTTTACTTCGTAATCAAGTTTTAATTCAACGCCATTGAGCATCGCCTCTTCCATCGCTGCAATCGTGACTTCAAAAGGCATGATGATGCCGGTCGATGGCAAAGATAAGGCCTTAGTCACCCCGTCAGAAAGATTAGGTTCTATCGCTCTGGCCTCGTCACCGCTCAATACTTCAAAAGGAATATCTCTTTCTTCACACTGTCTGATCAGTGTCTCGAGTTTTTCTTCTTCGATATCATCAGTAGCTACAACAAAAGCTCCGATACCTAAGAAGTCGACCTGCAATTCCTTACACAGTTCAGGATACATGCGATTGCCGATCACATTGTACCTGCATTTCAGTGTATCCGGTTTTGGATCATGTCCTGAATGGACCATGGCTGAATTAGCCCCGGTCGCACCCTCCGCTACATCATTCTCCTTTTCCAATACCAAAACCTTCAGATCATACTTGCTCAGACCATGAGCGATCAGACTGCCGGTAATTCCGGCTCCAATTATCGTAATATCATACATCAATATAATTATAAAATATAATCTCTGATGTTTATATGAAGTTTGGCAAAAAAGACCAAATTAAAGGACCTCAATAGAGATCCTCGTGTCGGTTTTACAGTTTATAGAACTCTTTATACCACCTGGCAAAGCGATCCAATCCCTCCCTTAACGGTGTTTCCGGCTTGAAGCCATAATCATTCATTAAAGGTGCTGTATCTGAATAAGTTACCGGAACATCCCCCGGCTGCATGGCAACGAGTTCCATATGTTCATCAACATTGAAATCGTCACTTAACACTTTATTGTTTTTAAGACATTCTGTCAGCGTGTAGACAAAGTCCATCAGATTCTCCGGATGCGAATTGCCGATATTGTAGAGATTATAGTCTTCCTTCGGTCCCTGATCCATGATCCTGATGATGCCTTCAACGATATCATCGACATAGGTGAAGTCTCTTTCACATTTGCCATAGTTGAAGATCCTGATCTTTTCATTATTGAGCAGCTTATTGGTAAATGAGAAATAAGCCATATCCGGACGGCCTTTAGGTCCATAGACCGTAAAGAAACGAAGACCGGTCGTCTTCATCCCAAACAGATGGGTATAGGTATAAGCCAGCAGTTCATCAGTCTTTTTGGTTGCTGCATATAAGGAAACCGGGTGATCAACTTTATCATCAGTAGAGAAAGGAACCTTTTCATTGCCGCCATAGACTGACGAGCTTGAAGCATAGATTAGATGTTCAACCGGATGATTGCGCACCGCTTCAAGAATATTATAGAAACCGATCACATTAGCCTGAATATAGACATCGGGGTTTTCTAAAGAATAACGCACGCCAGCCTGCGCAGCCAGATTAACGACGATATCAAAATGATTTGTTTCAAACAGTTCATCAATAAACTGTTTATCGGAAATATCTCCTTTGATAAAAGTATAGTTTTTCTTTAAAGCCTGCAGCTCATTGAGACGCTCTTGCTTCAGTCTGACATCATAATAATCATTCATGTTGTCGACGCCAATGATCTCAATGCCTTCTACATCTTTCAGAAGTCTTGAAGAAAGATGATAGCCGATGAAACCGTTGCTTCCGGTTATAAGTATTTTCTTATTTTCTAACATACCTCTATCATACATCATCTCATCCTTCGTTACAATTAGTAACATAATCTTTTTAGATATTGCATTATTATGTTATTTTTTATAACATAGTTCTGGAGGAAATCTTATGAACCGTATATCTTCAGAAAAACTCGCAAAGACGATCAGAGAGAAAAGAGAGAAACTGAATCTGTCACAGCTTGATCTGGCTAAAAAGACCGGCATCAACAGAGCTCTGATCTCCAGGATCGAAAACAATACTTTCATGCCTTCAATTGAACAGCTTGAAGATCTTGAGGAAGCGCTTGATTTTACTGATGAACAGATCAGAGAAAACAGCACTGAAACAAAGAAAAAAATAAAAACAAAACCGATGAAGATCGCCGTAGCCGGAACCGGCTATGTCGGCATGTCGATCGCTGTTCTGCTCGCTCAGCACAACAGAGTCAGAGCAGTTGATATCATCCCGGAAAAAGTTGAGCTGATAAACAAGCGCATCTCACCGATCCAGGATGAATATATCGAAGAATATCTCAAAAATAAGGAACTGGATCTGGAAGCTACGCTTGATCCGAAATATGCCTACAAGGACGCCGATTATGTAATTGTCGCTGCCCCGACCAATTATGATCCGCAAAAGAACTATTTTGACACCAGTGCGGTTGAAAGCGTCATCGATCTGATCATGAAGCATAATCCCAAGGCCTGCATCATCATCAAGTCGACGATTCCGGTCGGTTTTACAGCCAAGATCAGAAAACAGAAGAAAAACAAACGCATCCTCTTCTCACCGGAATTCCTCAGAGAATCCAAGGCTCTATATGACAATCTCTATCCTTCAAGGATCATTGTAGGTGCAGATTTAAAAGATAAGGAAGACATCAGACTGGCCAATACCTTTATTGATCTGTTATCTGATGGAGCGATCAAGGAAGATATCCCGTCTTT
>CADCOR010000048.1 GCA_902803055.1 uncultured Erysipelotrichaceae bacterium | reverse complement strand
GAAATGATCCTCAACACTAAAGCGATCCAGAAACTGCTTGATGAATGCGACAACGATCTGCTTGTCTTCCCGAAAGGGACCTATTACACCGGACCACTGCAGATAAGATCCAATACCTGTCTGTACTTTGAAAAAGGTGCTGAACTGTTAGGCAGCGAGAAGCGCGAAGACTATCCGATCATCTCTGCCTACAATGAGGACAGATCTGCGGTCAATGCCTCCTGGGAAGGTGAGCCGTTTGACTGTTTCATGTCACTGCTCAGCAGCTTTGACAGCGAGAATATCACCTTAGTCGGTGAAGGCACGATCAACGGCAATGCCGACAAGGGCGACTGGTGGATCGATCCTTTGACCAAAAGGGGAGCCTGGAGAGGCAACAATGTCTTCTTCAATCGCTGTAAGAACGTGAGCTTCATCGGTTTAAACATCATCAATTCGCCAAGCTGGAACCTGCATCCTTTCTACAGCGATGATCTGGATTTCATCGATCTGACTTTGCGCTCCATTCCGACCAGTCCGAATACCGATGGCTTTGATCCGGAATCCTGCAGGAATGTGCGCCTGCTTGGGACCAGGATCTATGTTGGCGATGACTGTGTCGCGATCAAGTCGGGCAAGAAGATCATGGCGGATGAATACTACCGGCCTTGTGAAGATCTGCTGATCCGCAACTGCTATATGGGTGAAGGACACGGAGGCGTCGTCTTTGGTTCGGAATCAAGCTGCGGTATCAGAAATGTCGATGTCAGCAAGTGTATCTTCAAGAATACCGATCGCGGTCTAAGGATCAAGACCAAGCGCGGCCGAGGCTATAAGGCTGTGGTGGAAAACGTCAGCTTTGACAACATCCTGATGGATGGTGTTGAGTCCTGTTTTGTCGTCAACATGTACTATTATCTGTCCCGCTATGGCTATGATGACTATGCGGATTCCAAGGAATATCGCGAAGTCAGCGAACAGACTCCGCATGTCGGCGAATTCCACTTCAAAAATATCGAGTGCCTTAATACCAAGGTCTGTGCCGGCTATTTCTACGGTCTGCCTGAAAGCAGGATCGACCTCATTTCCTTAGAAAATGTCAAAGTCACTTATGATCAGGACTACAGCGAATACAAGACGCCGGCGATGATCTATGAATGCGAGAAGGTCAACAAAGGACCGTTCTACTTCTATAATGTGGAAAAGGTCGAGCTGTCTGAGGTCTATCTCGAAGGCCAGAAATTAGAAGAAGTAACCATTCATAACAGTTAACAAATTTTGTCTCTGAACCGTTTTGAACTAAAATATAAGTAACAGAAGAATGAAAAAAGAATCCTACACGCGTTTCTGGCTGATCTATATAGCACTGGTAATTATCTGCACCGGCTATCTTTCCTATGTTCAGTTTCGCGTGAAAGACTATGTTTTCTTATCTCAGAAGGATTCCAGCGGCAGATACAAAGTGGAACTGACCCAGATAAGCGGTCCGGAAAAACCGCAGGGCAGATGCATGTACAAGCTGGATTTTTATGACGGAGATAAGTCCCTGTTTTCAGTGGTTGATTTAGCCTATACCAATGGCCGCCTGCTGAACGACGGCATGGTTCAGCTGGATTGGGACGAAGATGGTGTCTCTGTAGAAATCTCGCATCAGGCTTCGAGTGCAAAATATCATCTGCTGTATGATGGCGATTACACGTCATCACACTACTACAGCAAGATTGACTGATTTGTGAAAAAAATAATTAAAACGATTTTACAATTTTCTTAAAATATTGAAGTTTCGTTAAAGTATACTATAGGTAAGCGTTTACATATTTTTAATATCCGAAAACATAGAGAGGAGATAATATGTCAGATCTGGTACTGAAAGATATAAACAAAATATATCCTAATGGTTTTCATGCGGTCCACAACTTCAATCTGGAGATCAAAGATGGCGAATTCATCGTGTTCGTCGGTCCGTCAGGATGCGGCAAATCCACAACTTTGCGAATGATCGCCGGATTGGAAGAAATTTCCAAGGGTGATTTTCTGATCAATGGCGAAAGAGCCAACGAGAAATCACCGGTCGAACGCGGAATTGCCATGGTCTTCCAGTCTTATGCTTTGTATCCGCATTTAAGCGTCTATGACAACCTGGCTTTCGGTCTGACCTTAGAAGGTGTCGATGAAGATGTCATCGATGAAAAGGTTCAGCGTATTGCCGGCATTTTAGGTCTGACGGATTATCTTGACCGTAAACCGCGTGCTCTGTCTGGTGGTCAAAGACAAAGAGTTGCGGTCGGCCGTGCGATCATCAGACAGGTCGATATCTTCTTAATGGATGAGCCGCTTAGTAACCTCGATGCGAAACAGCGTGTTACGATGCGTTCCGAAATTACGCAGATCCATCGCTCAACTCATGCGACGACTATCTATGTCACTCACGACCAGACCGAAGCAATGACCATGGCTGATCGTATCGTCGTCATGAAGGATGGCTATGTGCAGCAGATCGGTACCCCGGAGCAGCTCTATTTCGATCCGCATAACCTCTTCGTGGCCGGCTTTATCGGTGAACCGCCGATGAACTTCATCACCGGCAAGATCAAGGGCAATGAGATCACTTTCGACAAGAACGATCACAAGCTTGATCTGTCAACGACTCGCTATGAACTGAAAGATGACGATGTCTATTTCGGTTTCCGTCCGGAAAACATCTCGATGAAACCGGTCGATAAAGCCTATAAGATCCATGCGTCTGCTACCTTGACGGAGATGCTTGGTGATTCTACCAATATCTATATTGAGGTTGGTGATGACACTTTGATCCTGAAGGTCGATCCGCACGATGCACCGAAGATGGATGAAGAATTTGATTTCTATCTGCCTTATGACAAAGTTTATCTCTTTGATAAGGAGAGCGAAAACATCTTCAAAGAGAAGTAATATATGACTTTCAAACAGTATCGCAATCTGGATCTGCTGATCTTCATTGCGATGTACGCCTTGTGCGAATATCTGGTCATCAAAGCGGCCACAGCCTGGTTTGATGAACCGTATTCCATTTCGATAATGCTGCCGCTGCTGCTGATCGTGATGATGAGGTGGGACAGGTTCTGCATCATTCATGCGGTCGTCTACGCCTTGCTGTTCGTCTTCTATCAGGGCGGTAATCTGAAACAGTATCTGATCTATCTGATCGGCAATCTCGGATTCATGCTGAATCTGCTGCTGCTGAAAAAGATGGGCAAAGATAAAATACGGAATTCTTTCTTCAATTCACTGATATATCTGTTAAGCGGCTATATCCTGATGGAAGGGTTCCGGGGCATCGCTTCGATCCTTATAGCGGGAAGTGATGCGGCGATCATCGGACAGTTCATCTTCTCTGATATGCTGTCACTGGTATTTGCGATACTGGTGATCATCGTGGTCAGAAAGCAGGAAGGACTGTTTGCGGATCAGAAAGAATATTTAATCGAAGTTAATTCTAAGAAAGATGAAATAGATGGAGGATGGCAAGATGAATGATGAATATCTGGTTTATAACGAAGAGCTGAAACGTTATGAACTTGATCCTGAACAAGCCGTCAGAGATGACGTCGAAAAGAATCGCTGGAAGCTCAACTGGCAGCTGATCGTCAAGGACTGGCGTCTGTATGTCATGCTGATCCCGATGATCCTGGTCTTCGTATTCTGGAGATACTTCCCGATGTACGAACTGCTGGGCTGCTTCAAGATCACGGAAGTCGGCAAGAAAGTTGCCGATATGAAGTGGTGCGGTTTCGCAAACTTCAAGATGCTGATGTTTGGAAACTCAACACAGACCACTTCTTTCTGGATGGCCTTCAGAAACACCTTCTTACTAAGCTTCTATGGCTTACTGTTTGGTTTCCCGATGCCGATCATCCTGGCGCTGTTCTTTAACGAGATCAAATCCAATATTCTGAGAAGTATCTATCAGGTTCTTACTTATCTGCCGAAGTTCATGTCAACCGTCGTCATGACGACTTTGGTTGCGATGCTGCTGAAGCAGGGCGACCTGGTATCCGGTACCGGTATCGTTTCGTTAGCTTTGGCTAAACTTGGCATCATCTCAAGAGAAGTTGCCGATGCCGGCTTGCTTAACAACCCTGATTACTTCCGCGCTATTTATCAGATCTCCGGTATCTGGGAAGGTGCCGGCTATGACTCGATCGTCTACTTTGCGGCGATCATCGCCGTCTCACCGACTTCCTATGAAGCGGCGCAGATCGATGGTGCCGGCAAGATGGCACAGATGCGCTATGTCGTTATCCCGTGCATCCTTTCAACGGTTGTCATCATGCTGATAAACAGAATCGGTTCACTGCTGTCCATCGGCTATGAAAAAGTCTTGCTGTTATACAGAACGAACACACTGGTAACTGCCGATGTTGTATCAACTTTCGCTTACCGTCTTGGTCTGGAAGGCGGATCACAGGCTATGGCTTCCGCGGCTGAAATGATCAACAACATCACCGGCATGATCCTGGTCATTGGTGCTAACTCGATCGCTCGTAAAGCATCTGATGTATCGCTTTACTAGGAGGACAGAATATGAAACGTAAACTTGAAACAAGTGAACTGATCTTCAAAATTCTGAGTTATACATTCCTGACGGTCTTCTCGCTGGCATGTCTGTATCCGTTCGTCTACGCGGTCAGCTCATCAATTTCCGGTGCGCATGCCGTAGACTACAACGAAGTCATCCTTTTCCCGAAAGACATTCAGTTTGATGCCTTCGCGTCAATCTTCAATAACAACCAGTTCTGGAACGCCTATACCAACACCCTGTTCCTGACGGTCTATGGTACGATCTGGGCAATCGGCGTTTCCATTCTCGGCGGCTATGCGCTTTCCAAGAAGAGACTGCTGTTCAGATCAGGCTTCAACTTCTTCTTGGTCTTCACGATGTGGTTCTCTGCCGGTATCGTACCGCAGTATCTGAACTACCTGCAGACCCAGAAAATATTTGCGGCCGTCGGTATCACTGATGTCAAATGGCTGATCGTCATCGCCATGGGTATGGCTGCTATGAATATCATCCTGCTCAGAAATGCCTTCGAAGGTGTCTCAAGCGAGATCGAAGAAGCAGCTATCGTCGATGGTGCGACCGAGTTCCAGGTCCTGACCAAGGTCTATATCCCGATGTCACAGTCCACGATCGCTACTGTTGCCCTGTTCTTCGGTATTTCCAGATGGAATGGTTACTTCTGGGCCAGACAGATGATCGCCGCTTCCGGCTCACCTAACGAACAGCCGCTGCAGGTCTTCATCAGATTATTGCTGGAAGACTATACCAACCTTGATACTTTAGCAGGCTGGCGTGCTCCTTATTCGCCAAACTCTGCTATCTATGCCCTGATAATTGTCGCAATTATCCCGATCCTCGTTATTTATCCTTTCATCCAGAAGTATTTCGCCAAAGGCGTAAATATGGGTGGTGTTAAGGAATAAATATATCTTCAAAGAAAG
>CADCOR010000047.1 GCA_902803055.1 uncultured Erysipelotrichaceae bacterium | reverse complement strand
TGATCAGCTATTGTCAGCCATTCCTCTTCATTCAGATCATGTATCAGCAGTTTCATAATTTATTCCTTTATTAAGTTTTCCACCCCGGCCTTTAATCTCCTCAGCCCTTCTTCCAGTATCTGACGGCTTGTGGCAATACAGATCCTAACATGTCCTTCCGACTGATCACCAAAGAACTGATGACCGCCCGGTACGATCGCGAGCTGATAATTCTTTCTCAAGTAATCCACAAACTGGGCACCGGACATGTTAAGTTCAGAGATGTCGACATATAGAAGATAGGTTGCCATCGGTTTATAAGCTTTCAGTTTGGGGATATTCCTGTTGATATAATCGACCGCAAAATCGCGGTTGTTCATGATGTGTCTGCAGAAATCATCGACCCAGTAATAGGCTTCATTCATGGCAGCAGTAGCTGCGACCTGCGAGATCGAAGTAGCACCGCCCTGTGTTGATAAAACACCGGATGCTTCGACGCACTTATCAAACTTCTCTTGATCAGTGCAATAGATCGCTCCGATCCTGAGTCCCGCCAGACCAAAACTCTTGGAGAAGCCAAAGACACTTAGAACTCTCTGGCAGCGATCATTGCCTAAACAATAGATGCTGTTGTACTGACTGTCAGGATAAATGATATCCGACCAGATCTCATCATTCATGATCAGCAGATCATGTTTTTCACAGATCTGCATCAGATAATCAAGTTCTTCTTTTGTATATGTCAGACCATAGGGATTATGCGGGTTGCATAAACCGATCATCTTTGTCTTATCAGTTATGCATTTTTCGATCTGACTCAGATCCATTTTCCGCTTTTCTGTATCCAAGGCTACCGGTACCGGCACAGCTGTACCGCCGGCTCTTACACAGGCTTCTCTGAACAGGAAATCACAGGGATCGAATACCAGCATTTCATCGCCTGGCTTTAAGAAAGCTTCCGCGATGATCGCCATGGCTCTGGCTGCTGAATCAACCGGCAATACCATTTCTTCACTTATCTCTTCGCCTTTTCTTTCCTTGACGGCTTTGACTAAAGCTTTCTTGAACTCCTTTAAGCCAAGTTTTGGCGTGTAGGAAAAATAGCCATCCTCAATATAATCTGCCATCGCTTTTCTGATTTCCGGGGCAATCGGATAATCGGGATCAGCCGCAGTCAGAGGTATCGTTCCTTCTTCTACTTCGGCCCAGCGCAGATTATAGGCTTTCTTTCTCAGAGCTTCCAGATTCACATTCTGATTATCAAAGCGATCCATCTTGTTCTCCTTTTCAGATTAAACAGTTCTATATTGAATTCACTATATCACATGTAAAGTAAAAGACGGCCTATTCAAAGCCGTCAGCGAGTTTAAGATCTTTGTTTTTGATGTAGCGATACAGCATTACATCAAGAAGCAGATAGATGAGACTCAGCACCAGAGTTATCGTCGGCATGTTCAGCTCTGTCACGAAAGCCAAAGCAGCGACAAGTCCCATATTCAATAAGGAGAACACCATGCCAAATACCATGCGCAGATTTTTCTTGACGATCTGTAATTCGTTGGTCCAGTCAAGCTTCGGACGGCGCACATCAGACAGGATCAGGAAACCGTGCAGGATGGAATATAACAGAGCTACCGGCAAGCTGTATAACGCATAGATCACAGGCAGTCTGAACAGGATGAGTCCGGTGATGATCACACCCAGATAGGAAAAGAAACACATGCCGATATCCGGGATCATTTTATAGATCAGCTGTTTATAGAAACTGATCGGCAGATATTTCATCGCATAGGCATCATGGCCATCCTTGGATATTGCGACCATCGAGATGAAACAATACAGCGAGATAAACATGATGACCAGCAGCACCACCGCATAAATCACCGCTTCAAATTCTTCAAGCTGATATAAGGTGCTTAAAGCCGGTCCCAGACCGCCGGGAACTGAGGAGCTGATCGAGATATACATGACGATCATCATGAAAGCCGGCAGGATCAGACAAGGCAGTACCAGCTGCACAAAGAAAGTCGGACGGCGCAGATAGACCATCATCTCTTTCCTGACATAGGAATAAGCCAGGCCTTTGGAGTTGTAGGCGTTTTTCTCATCGATCTTCTTGTCCGAGACACCTGATGAAGAATACAGTGATCCCAGCATCCCGCGATAATAGAGCTTCTGACCAAAGAGGCACACCAGCACATAAGCGGCGATTGATATGATGATCAGCAGCAGCAATGATAATACGCTCTGCTTAGTGACCGCATCGATCGCCATCGGCATCGTGATAAAGGTTTTCTTGTATATTTCCGTTAAGCCGTTGGCTTTTTCCATAAGCGCCATGACATCTTCGGTACTGTTGGCCTGTGATGTGGCCATCGAGATCAGTAAAGAGAAAACGATCGAAATGACCATCGTGATCACCTGAACCAGACTCTTGTTTCTGATGCCTTTGGTCATAGCCATCACGATCATGACGATCAAAGCGGCGAACAGCAAAGGCACGATCGGAATAAAGAGCAGCACCAGCAGACCAAGCTGATAGAAAAGAAAACTCTTGCCCGTCATGTAGCCATAGATGCATAACGGTCCGATCGCAACCATCAGCTCTTCCATATAGACATACACCAGCAGGGTGTTGAGCTTGCCGCTTAAGACTTCCAGCGGTTTTAAGGGCAAAGGCAGAATGAAACGGTTGTCATCAGAGAAATATAAGACATTCATACAGCTGATGATCGTCGTAAACATGACTAAAGTGATGATCGCCATCAGCAGTATCGCAATAAAGGCATCTTCCTGTCCCAATGCTATAAAGTTATTGAGCAGGGCATAAGAGCCATAGCTGCACACCCCGATCAGATAGGCAAACAGCAGGCCAAAGAAAATATATTTTGAGACCGCATTCTTTCTTTTTCTGCTTCCGCCTCTGTTGAAAGCCGTGATCAGAAAGATCTTCGTCAGATTGATGATATTCCTAATCATTTTCCGTGATCTCCAGGAACAGCTGTTCAAGTGAGACATCTTCTTTAAAGGTCTCTCTCATTTCCTGCAGCGTGCCGGTAAATAAGAGCTTGCCTTTATTGATGATGCCGACACGGTCACAGAGTTTTTCAGCCACATCGAGCACATGCGTAGAGAAGAAG
>CADCOR010000046.1 GCA_902803055.1 uncultured Erysipelotrichaceae bacterium | reverse complement strand
CAATGGCGACACGCTGTTTCTGTCCGCCGGATAAAGTAGCAGGGTAGGCTTTCGCAAAGTCTGCAAGACCTACTTTATTCAGCTGCTTCATAGCTTCTGCTGCGGCTTCTTCTTTGGATTTCTTCAATACTCTGATCTGTGCAAGCGTGCAGTTATCTAACACGTTCAGATTATTGAAGAGATTGAACTGCTGAAAGACCATTCCGACTCTTTTGCGGTAATCGTTGATATTGGATATCTTATTGATATCATCACCTAAAACTACAATAGTGCCTTCATCAATCGTTTCAAGCAGATTGAGGCATCTCAGCATCGTTGATTTGCCGGAACCGCTTGGTCCGATCAGACAGACAACATCACCTTTATTCACTTCAAATGATATATCACTCAGAACAAGCTGATTTTCAAAACTCTTTCTGACGTTTTTTACTTCTATAAGTGCCATATCATTCTCCTTTAGCGGTAGCTATCTCGATCGAATTGAAGTTGGTATCAGACTGCGGCAGAGAAGTTCTGGTGTGATTCAGTTTTCTTTCAATCCTGTTGAGAATGAAGCTGGAAATGCTTGTCAGCATCAGATAAATAGCAGCGGTAACAAAATACGTTTCGGTGAAGCGGTAAGTCGTTCCGGCGATCGAATTGGACTGAAACATCAGTTCTGTGATCGATATGATCATCAGGACGGAAGAGTCTTTGATGTTGACGATCAGTTCATTGCCGATGGCAGGGAAGGCATTTCTGATGGCTTGAGGAAGGATGACATCCATCATTGTCTGCATTGAAGACATGCCTAATGATCTGGCTGCTTCATTCTGGCCGACATCGACTGCCTGTATACCGGAACGTACGATTTCTGCCATATAAGCTCCGGTATTGATTGATATGACAAATATGGCGGCAACCATTTTATCCCAGCGGATGATGTTCGTATAGACCAGATAATAGATAAAGACGGCCTGGACCATCATCGGGGTGCCACGGAAGACTTCGATATATATCTTGGCGATTACATCAACGATCTTTTTAATGATGACTTTTGATCTGGCAGCCGTTTTATCAAGCCTGATGGCTCTTACACCGCCAACCAGCAAGCCTATAACAAGCCCGATCAGAGTACCGCTGATCGAAACGATCAGCGTGGTACGTATTCCTAAAAGGAAACTCTGATAGTAGCGGGATAATATTTCAATACATTTGGCTAAAGACATCTTATTCCTCTACGGCTGGCTGTCTTTCTACGGCAGCAGACATGAGCTCAAGACGCTGATCAGCAGTGATCTTATCCAAAGCTGTCTGAATAGAATTGAGCAGTTCTGTATTTTCCTTGGCAACCGCGATCGATACTGAGGTATCAACGACAAATCCTTTGCCTTCAGCAAACTCTACGATAGCCAGATCCGGATTAGCGGCAACAACACCATTGGCGACTGGAAGTTCAGCTGTAATGGCATCTGCTTCACCTGATTGCAAAGAAAGGATCATACGCGGATAAGTAGCTAATGGGGTAAGATGTTCAACGCCGTTGATCTGATCGATGATTTCATCATAAGTGGTGTTGATCTGACCTAAGACCTTGCGGCCGGATAACTGCTGGATATCATCAATGGAGACAAGATCAGAATCCTTTCTGACGATGACGACCATCTGTGATTCATAGTACGGAGTAGTGAAGTTTACTTCTTTAGCGCGTTCTGGCGTTTCGGTCATGCCGGCGATAATGCAGTCGATTGCTCCGGCATTTAAAGAAGGAATGAGCGAATCCCAGTCGGTTTTGACAATCTGAACTTCTCTGCCTAATTCTTTGGCAATCATTGAAGCGATGACGACGTCATAACCATCAGCATAATCAACAGAAGAGATCTGTACAGCTGTATCGGATGCTTTGACCTGCGTCCAGTTAAATGGTGCATAATCACATTCCATGCCGACTCTTAAAACATTTGAAGAATCTTCTTGTGCAGGTGCGGTTCCTGAACAGCCACAGAGTAAGACGAGTAACAGTAAGATAAATAACTTTTTCATAAAAATCTCCCTTTCAATAAAAAATCGTATGCACTATCACATACGAATTCCTCGAAAGTAATAGCGCCTCTACCAATGGTAGGAGTGTTTAAGGTCTTTCCTTAAACCCCATAGCATACTGTCGCCACAGCATCCTATTCGGCGATGATTGCCTTTCGTTCATTTCACAGTCTGCCGACTCCTTGAACTACTCATCTGCATCGCTACCTCTATACACTGATTTTTTATGTGTTTAATTATGATACACTATCTGCGATATGTCAAATAAAAGTTGCAGAATGCGCAATTTCTGATTGACTTAAGCAGTCTCTTATGTTTAAATAATGGAGTAATAAAAAGTATGTAGAAAGAAGAAGGCCACTTCTCACCTGACGTTCTATAGAACCTGGGTATATTGCTACGGATTATGTAACGATATTTAAGTGGGCTTTGTCTCACTTTTTATTTAAATTGGGGGTACAAAACTATTACAAGAAAACGTGGAAATGATGACCTGGTAAACGAAAGCATTCGTTTTAAAGAAGTAATGGTCATCGGCCCAGATGGAAGCCAACTGGGAGTAATGTCAAGAAATCAGGCATTACAGATTGCTTATGATGAAGATCTGGATCTCTTTTGTGTCGCACCGAACGCTCAGCCGCCGGTATGCAAGATACTGGATTATGGCAAGTTCCGTTTCGAAGCACAGAAGAAAGCCAAGGAAGCCAAGAAAAATCAGCAGAATACTGAAATCAAACCGCTGCGTCTTTCTCCCGTCATTGATACACATGACTTTGAGACCAAACTGAAACAGGCCCGTAAATGGCTTGAATCAGGCATGAAGGTCAAGATCGATATGCGTTTCAGAGGCCGTATGATGACCAGACAAGAAGTCGGTTTAAAGACGATGAATGAGTTTGTTGAACAGCTTTCCGATATCTCATCAGTTGATAAAGCGCCTAAACTGGAAGGCAACATCATGTCTTGTGTTTTAATGCCTAAAAAAAAATAGGAGGAAGAGAAAATGCCAAAAATGAAAACAAAAAAGACTTTTGCTAAAAGAGTAAAAGTTACCGGTACTGGCAAACTCAGAAAGTATTCTAACTATACTTCACACTTTGCCACTAACAAGACTCACAAACAGAATAAACATCTGCACAAACCATCTATAGTCCATAAGACTGACTATAAGAGAGACATCGAACTGTTACAGGGATAGGAGGATAGAAAAATATGTCAAGAGTAAAAGGATCAACTCCTACAAGAAACAGAAGAAAGAGAATCTTAAAAGCTGCGTCTGGTTATTTTGGTTCCAAGCACTTACTTTACAGAACTGCTCATGAGCAGGTCATGCATTCCTGGAAGTATGCTTATATCCACAGAAGAGAACTCAAGAGAGAGATGCGCAAGCTCTGGATCGCCAGAATCAATGCGGCTGCCAGAATGAACGGCATGTCATATTCTCAGCTGATGCATGGTCTGAAGCTGGCAGGTGTTGCTGTTAACAGAAAAATGTTATCAGAGATCGCTATTCACAATCCTGAAGATTTCGCTAAGATCTGTGATACAGCTAAAAACGCTAAAGCATAATATAGTATAATAAAGGAGCATTAAGCTCCTTAATGGCCAGTTGGTGAAACGGTTAACACATCGCCCTCTCAAGGCGACATTCACGGGTTCGAATCCCGTACTGGTCACCAT
>CADCOR010000045.1 GCA_902803055.1 uncultured Erysipelotrichaceae bacterium | reverse complement strand
TCACCTTCAAGATGGGGACCGACCATTACCGCATCGACCTCATTGGCATAATTGGAAACTTCACTTTCACTTCTGGCTGTAACGGCAATATTCAGACCTCTGTCTCTGGCTGCATTTCGCATTTTAGCGGCCATGAAACTGGAGGAAGCACCGGCACCACAGACCAGCAGAATGTTCAGTTTCTCTTTCATGATTTCATTATGACAAAGACAGTTCGTTTCTTCGACCAGACTTTTGCCCCATCAAGGGTGCAAGTTCAAATCCTGCTGTATAATGTTTATAGATGAAGAAGCAGCTGATCCAGATCATCAGATATCTTAAGGATAAAGACACGCCGACGACCTCGGCTTCTTTGGCCAACGCCCTGAATGTCTCACCGCGTTCCGTCAAATCCTATATCAATGAGATCAATGATCTCTATCCTGCCAGCATCACTTCTTCCCGCAAAGGCTACACCTTGGATACAGATATTGCGGAAAAGATGCTGGAAGAATCAAAATCCGTCATTCCCCAGACTTCCGAAGAAAGAGTGACCTATATCATCAACCGGCTAATCAAAGCCGGCGTCATGGATGCCTACGATCTCTGTGACGAGATGTTTATCTCCTATTCGACATTGAAAAGCGATCTGGTCAAAGTACGCAAGATCCTCACGGAAGCTGATCTTGAACTCGTCAATCAGAACGATACGCTTGTGATCAGCGGTTTAGAGAAAAACAAGCGCAAGCTTCTGTCAAACCTCATCTATTCCGAGACCCAGAACAAATTCCTGAACAACGAAAAGCTTTCCGAAAGCTTTGAAGGCATCGATGTCCGTTTCATCAAAGACACGATCTTGCAGAAATTTGAAGAATACCACTACTTTATCAATGACTATTCTTTAGAGAACCTGATCTTGCACTCGACGATCACGATCGACCGCATCCGCAATGGTTTTACCTCTTCGGAAGATCTGAACAATATCGTCGTCCTCAAATCTCACGAATACGATCTGGCCAATTCGATCATCAAGGAACTCGAAGATCATTTTGATATCACCTTCAATGAAAACGAAGTTATCGAATTCGCGATGCTGATCTTATCACGGGCGTCCAATCTCAACTATGAGACGATCACGATGGAAAATGTCAGACAGTATGTCGGCGAAGACATCTATGAACTCGCTGATCGGCTGATCAAGGACTTCAGTGCTTTTTTCTACATCGATCTGTCACAGCCTGAATTCTTTGTCCGCTTTGCCTTGCATATCAAAAACCTGCTGGTCAGAGCCGACAGTGATTACTTCTCCAAGAATCCTCTGACCGACTCGATCAAGCAGAACTGCCCGCTTATCTATGACTGCGCCGTTAATGCAGCCCGAACCATCAAAGAAAAGACCGGCATCAATCTCAATGACGATGAGATCGCCTATATCGCCTTCCATTTAGGCGGCGCTCTTGAGCTGCAGAGCACTTTGACCAACAAGATCACGGCGATCATCTACTGTCCAGGCTACTATAATCTCAACAGCCGTCTTTCCGATGCGATCAGCTCCAAGACTTCAGACTATCTGGTCATTTCAGCCATCGTCACCGAAAAGGAAGAACTCGAAAAAGCCAATTGCGATCTGATCATCTCCACGATGCAGCCGGATGTAAAGCTCAATGTCCCGGTGATCATCGTTTCGCCGATCATCACCCCAAAAGACATCAAGAATATCATGATCAGGATCTCTGAGATCCGCAGCGAGAAGAAAAAGAAAGATTTCCGGACCAAACTATCTACTCTTATTACGGAAGATCTTTTCATCCTGCAGAAAGATCCTCTCAGCAAGGAAGAATGCATTCACCTGATGGCTGAAAACCTCAAAAAGCACGGCTATGTCGGTGACAGCTTTGAAAGCGAGATCATCGAAAGAGATTCAGTCTCATCGGTCGCTTTTGAAAACTTTGCGATCCCGCATGCGATGAAAATGCACGAAAAAAAGACTGGCATCTCGGTCATGATTGCCGATGAGCCAGTGCAATGGGATGATGTGAAAGCTGAACTGATCATGATGCTGTGTTTCAACATCAATGAGCGTTATCTCTTCAATGAATTATTTGAACCGAT
>CADCOR010000044.1 GCA_902803055.1 uncultured Erysipelotrichaceae bacterium | reverse complement strand
GAAGAAATACTGGCCATCAATAAAACCATTGAACTGATAAAAGAAAATAAAAATTTTGATTTCATTGATGAGACGATCAGAAACTATCTGAAGACAACAAGACTCTTCTTCAGCTTTTTCTCCGTTCACAATCTCGTCCAGAATGGCAGAGTCAATAAGATCGCAGCTGCTACGATGAATGTGCTCAACATCGCCATTACCGGCACTGCTTCGTCACAGGGAACGATCGAAGTAACGGGAAAAGTCAGAGGTGAAAAGAAATCAGTAACCGTCCTGTTTGAAGAAATGAAAAAAGCCGGCTATAAAGGCGGCAAAGCAGTCATAACTCATGTCGAGAATGATGAATGCGCTCAAAGCCTCAAAGAGCTCGTCCTGAAAGAATATCCCGCTGCTGCCATTTCGATAGTTGAAGCTAAAGGTCTGTGCAGCTACTACATGGAAAGAAGAGGTGTGGTCATAAGCCTTGAAACGGAATGATCATTCTATCTTCAGCAATAAGTGCATATAAAAAATCCTCATTGAAGCTTCAATGAGGATTTTATTGACTAGACATTTTTCTTTTTCTTAAACAGCAATGGCACAAAGCACAGGAAGATCAGCAAGGCAGAAACAGCCAGAATGATCAGCAGGTAGATGCGCCAGCCGGTCTCAGTTGTGATCTTGAGTCCTAAAGGATTGTTGTAGGTAAAGAAGAAATTAGGCCAGAATTCAACCGAGATGAGTTTGCCGCCTTCATATACCGGTGAAGCAAACATCGAGTTTGTATACAGTGACAGGAAACTCAGCGTATAGGTAAACAGGTAGGTGTTGACCAGATGTCTTCTTTCCCATTTGATATGGCCAGAAATCGCAATATAGAGTCCCAAGGTCACCAGCATGATGTGATAAAGGAAGAACTGGTAAGCCATCGGATGGGTAAAGGCCTGTTCAACTTTGATCGTCGTCTGGAATATTGAAGGCATGGCTAAAGCCATGATGCCGCCTAAGAAACATGAAGGATACATAAACGAAAGCACATTCTCCCGGCCTTTTTCATTGTCCGTAAATCTCGCATAAAAGATCAATGGGATCTGGATGGAGCACAGATGTAAAGGCAGATGGTTCATCGGCAGATATGGGAAGATCAGACTGCCATCAGCCGAAGGTACCATTTCGATGGTTGAAAAGACTTTAATGATCTCTGAAAGGATCGCCGCTATGCAGGCTGAAGTCAGAGCCTTGCTGATTGGCAGATTTCTTTTCTTCATGATATGCAGACCAATGATCGAAAGCACCAGACAGATGCCCAACCACAGAAAATGTCTCCAAGTAAACATATTGTATTCCTCACATTCTTTTTCTATATTTTACAATTAAATGAATACTTATGCTCTTAATTTTATATCTTTACATAATTCTTACAAAAAAAACCGGAAATCTTTCCGGTCTCGAGCTTATCTTCTTGTTTGTTAACTGCAGATTACTGTTTAGTGATATCCATGCCGAAATACTTCATCGAAAGTTCGCTTAAGGTTCCATCACTGTGAGCCTGAGCAATAGCTTCATTGACGACTTTCACGAGATTTGGCGAGCCCTTCTTCATCGGAATGGCGATATCATTGACAGCACCTGTGTAGCAGGCAATCTTGACGCCGGCATTTTCAACTGTGCTGACATAATCACCATAGACGGCTTCGGCATTCAAAGTCGCATCGATCCTGCCTGAAAGCAGCAGCTGGATAGTTTCGGTCAGATCATCAACACCCGTGACTTCAGCACCGTACTGTTCAGCTAAAGCGGCATAGGTGGAAGAGATCGTATTGGCAGTCTTCTTGCCTTTGAGATCTTCCATCGACTTGATTTCATCATTGTCTTCCTTGACCATGACGACTGACTTATCGTAAGCATATGGATCAGAGAAATCATAAGTCTTCTTTCTTTCTTCAGTAGCACCGACGCCATTTACCAGCATATCGTAACGTCCGGCTTCAACACCCATCAGTAAGCCATCCCACTCGCCTTCAACGTATTGGACATCCACACCGATATAATCAGCGATGTATTTGGCAACATCAACATCAAAGCCCGTCAGTGTGCCGTTTTCATCATGATAAGTAAACGGTTTCCAGGTACCTTCCATGGCAACCGTGATATAGCCTCTTTCTTTAATGACATCGAGTTCATTTTTTTCTTCTGCCGGTGCAGATTCTTCCTGTTTTGGACTGCTGCAGGCAGCTAATAATAATATACTCAGTAATAATACAATTATTTTTTTCATTATTCATTCCCCCTTCTGCATTATATTGGCAATGAAACTTCTGATTCTTTCATTTGTCCGATTGTTGAAGAACTTATCCGTTTCACAGTTTTCCAGGATGCTGCCATTTTCCATGAAGACCACACGATTGGATATATGACGTGCAAAGTTCATCTCATGAGTCACCACCAGCATCGTCATCTGTTCATCAGCGAGTTCCTTGATGACCCGCAATACTTCGCCGATCAGTTCCGGATCAAGTGCCGAAGTCGGTTCATCAAAATAGATGATCTCCGGATTGCCAGCCAGAGCTCTGGCGATCGCTACACGCTGCTGCTGACCGCCGGACAATTGTGATGGATAGGCATTGTATTTATCTTCCAGGCCTACCTTATCGAGCATCTTCTTGCCGATCTCATCAGCTTCGGCTTTGTTAATCTTCTTGGCAACTTTCAATCCCAGTGTCACATTTTCCAAAGCTGTCTTATTGGCAAACAGGTTGAATGACTGGAAGACGAAAGCTGTCTTGTTTCTGATCTCGTGGATCTTTTTATTTGAAACGCTTGCCATCGCAAACTCTTCATCGTCAAAGATCATCTGTCCTTCATCACATTTCTCTAAAAAGTTCATGCAGCGAAGCAAGGTCGTCTTTCCGGAACCTGAAGGTCCTAAGATCGCAACGACATCACCCTTATTGATCTTGAGGTCGATACCCTTGAGGACTTCAAGATTGCCGAATCTCTTTCTTATGCCTTTTACTTCGATCATCTCTGTATCCCCCGTTCATTGAATCTGCCTTCCAGATAAGTCTGCAGCTTAGTCAGGATCGTTGAGATCATCAGATAGATGAAGGCCAGCTCAAGATATAAAGCCAGAGCCTGATAGGTCCTCGCGACGATCTGCTGAGTGACCATGAACATCTCCATGACTGTGATATTGGCCGCTAAAGATGTGTTCTTGACCATGGCGATCAGTGAGTTGGCCAATGATGGGAACGCTACTCTGAAAGCCTGAGGCAGGACGATATGCCACATCACCTGTAAAAAGTTCAAGCCGCAGCAATATCCGGCTTCGATCTGTCCTTTAGGAATCGACTCAAGAGCTCCTCTGATCGTTTCCGCCGAATAAGCTCCTTCATTGATGGAAAAGACGATAATGGCGGCCGGCAATGGGTCAATGACGATGCCTACATTAGGCAATCCATAGAAGACGACAAACAGCTGGATCAGTAAAGGTGTTCCTCTGATGACCCAGATGTAGAAACGAGCCAGAGTCTTGAGAAATCTGATATTCGCAAACTGTACTAAAGCAGTGATTGTTCCGATGATCAGAGACAGCACAAAAGATATCAGCGTCAAAGGAATGGTGACTCGGAGTCCGGGAAGAAGGATCCTCATAAAGGAATCCGCTAACAGCTTCAATATACTCATGTTATGTATTATATATTATGCGATTTGATTATTGTCCTTTTTTGCTCCTGGTCGCAAAGAAAGATAAGGCAAGCGGCAGGCCAAACATGCCGACAATACTGAACAGTCTCAAGCCAACGATCATCGAAATGAGGGTTGCGAGCGGATGCAGACCAAGATTGGTACCGACCAGTTTCGGTTCGACAAAGTTTCTGACGACCGTGATGATCAGATAAAGGACCAGTAAGGCAATACCCAAAAAGACTCGTCCGGTAATAATCGAAGAGATGCCCCAGGGGATCAGCACTGTGCCAACGCCCAGAATCGGGAAGATATCCAGCAAGGCAATAACGAATGCCCACATACCGCTGTTGGAGATGCCGATAATACTGAAACCGAGGAACAGCTCCGCAAAAGTCACAGCCATAATCGTGATATATGAACCCAAGATCTTGAAGAGTCTGTTTTCACAGAAATCCTTGATCTCATAGAAGATAGCCAGATACTTGGCAGGAATAGACGTTGTAAACCATTTAGCGATTCCTTCATAGTCAAAGATCATATAGAAGGAAGCCACGATCGTAACAATGATCGAAACAAGCGCTTCCGGCGTGCTGGTGATAATACTGGTAGTCAGATTGACAAAGCCTCCCGTCAAAGAAGAAATCAGGTTCTTGACCCCGTCAAAAAGCCCATCAGCGACCTGGGAGAAAGAAGCCGAAAGACTTTCCGGCAAAGATTCACCGGCTTTGACGATCGCTGATTCCAGGGTATTTATATAAGGATCAATCGTATTGCGATAGAAAGTCGGCAAAGTCTTGATAAAGTCACCGACTTTATTAATGCCCAAAGATATCAGCAAGGCCAGCAGAAAGATGATCACAATATATATCAGCGCCAGAATGATGCCGCGATGCAGTTTTTTATTATCTTTGAAAATCTTTTTGGTGATATTGACACTCAGATAGGAAAACAGAAAAGCCATAATAAAAGGAAACAGGATACCCAGCAGGTAATTGATTCCGATATATATCAGAGCACAGATAACAGCAACATAGGCCGCATTTATGATAAATTCTTTTCTTTTTTCCATAACTTTATTTTACTATTTTAAGCATTGAAAAAGTAGCTTGCGCTACTCTGTTTCACCCCAGGTCGGGATCGTCTTTCCTCTTTTCAGCAGGACTGATTTCTGATAGTCGGTACAGTTAAGGAAGTGCAGAACCTCCTCATACTCTTCTTCTTTCAGACCAACCAGAGCTTTTACTTCAAAACGCTTGGTAATGATATCGGCACAAAGGACCAGTGCATCAACAGTATTGCCTTGCGATGATTTAAAGACTTCCATAGGTGCATCACTTTCTCCTGAGAGTGTTTCGACAAAACCGTAATCGCAGGGATAAGTTAAGGACGGATAGTTTTTATGTGCGCTGCCTTTTTTATTCAGCAGTTTAAAATCACCGGATGAATATAATGTATCTACTTTCTGCCAGAAATAAGCGTTATTCTCAAATTCCTTCATTGTTTCAAACCTCAATAAACATTCTCATTATAAGATATTTCGTATCTATTGTAAATATTTTCTAAACAATGAAAGAATTTACAAATTTCTTTTCATTTTTAATCCGGTTATGTTGAGAAAATCTTCCAGTTCATAGCAGTCATATGCCTCCATGGCCTTGACCAGAATGAGCAGGCAGGCTAAAGAATCAGACTTGCCGTTGTGGTGATGAAGGTCAATACCCAGATATTCACTGACCGTATTGAGCCGATGATTGAACAGTTCCGGATAGACTCTTCTGGCAACCTTGACCGTATCCAGATAATTGTTGTTAAAACGGTCAAGTCCATACAGATCGCAAAGCGCATTCAGCACGCCGATATCAAAAGGCGCATTGTGAGCGACAATGATCGCATTTTCCAGAATGCCCTGCAGTTCCGGATAATAAAAAACAAATTCTTCTTCGTTTTCCACGTCTTTCTTCTCAATGCCATGGATCCCGGTATTGGTGAAGAAATTGTAACGGCTGTGGGGTTTGAAATACCATTCAAAGTTATCGACGATCTCCCCTTCTTCGTAAATCGTCACTCCCAATGAACAGGCCGAAGCCAAAGAAGCATTTGCCGTCTCAAAATCCAGCGCAACAATTCTCATTATGCGTTCTTTCTGTGTTTATCCTTAAGGAAGCGATTCATGTTTCCCTCAAACAGTGACTTGGAAAAAGCCTCAATGATCTCCTCGCTGCCATCGCTGAGTTCAATGCACAGATAATCACGGTTGGCACCCCAGACATAATGCCAGGAAGCGATCTCATCATAATAGATCAGGACGCAGTTATCCTTGTCCGCCTTGTTGTACATGACCAGATAATCAGAATAAAACTCCATCAGGATGACCTTAGGCATATAGATCAGAGCGATCAGAGAAAAAGAGATCAGGATCGAGCCATAGATGGGATCCATTTTAAAAGAAAGTGAAGCTATACCCAGACAGATCAGTATCACAAACAGAAAAGTCGGCTTGGCGTCGATCTGAGCGATCAGGACATTTTCACTGGGCAGATTATAGGTCTTCAGTTCCTTGGATTTCATATTTTAAGTATAACGTATATGTTATTATTAGAGGGATGAATAATAGCGAATTCAAGTATAAACTCATACACAAAGACGCCGGCAGCAAAGCCCGTCTTGGCAAACTGAATGTCTTTGGAAAAATGGTGGATACCCCGGTCTTTATGCCGGTCGGAACGCAAGCGACTGTTAAATTTCTGTCTTCTGACGACATCCGCAATATCAAAGCTTCCATTATATTAGGCAATACCTATCACCTCTGGCTCAGACCGGGAACTGAAATCCTGGAAAAAGCCGGCGGTATCCATTCTTTCATGAATTATGATGGACCGATCCTCACCGATTCGGGAGGCTATCAGGTCTTTTCGCTTGCGGATTCCCGCAAGATCAAAGAGGAAGGTGTCTATTTCAAGTCACATCTTGATGGCTCTCAGCTTTTCATGTCTCCGGAAGTCTCCATTGCCGTACAGGAAGCGATCGGGTCTGATATCGCCATCTCTTTTGATGAATGTATTCCTTATCCAAGCAGCTATGAATACAGCAAGGATTCCGTCGACAGGACTTTGCGCTGGGCAAAAAGAGGAAAAGACGCACACAAGCGTCAGAATCAGGCGCTGTTTGGTGTCGTTCAAGGTTCAAAGTACCCTGATTTAAGAAAATACTGTGCCGAAAAGCTCGTTGAAATGGATTTTGAAGGCTATTCGATCGGCGGCACTTCGGTTGGCGAAGACAAAGCGACACATTATCAGATGCTGGACTATACTTTGCCATATCTGCCGGAAGACAAGCCGCGCTATGAAATGGGCATTGGTGCGGTCAACGATATCTTAGAAGCAGTTGAAAGAGGCGTCGATATGTTTGACTGTGTCCTGCCGACCAGAATTGCCAGACATGGCACTCTGATGACAAGCAGCGGCCGCATCAACATCAAAAAGAATATTTACAGCGACGACTTCACTCCGCTTGATCCGGAATGTGATTGCGAATGCTGCCAGAAATATACCAAAGCCTATCTGAATCACCTCTTCCGCAACAATGAAGGGTTAGGCAACCGTCTCATGTCGATCCACAATCTGCGTTTTCTGATCAGACTGATGGAAGGCATCAGAGAAGCGATCGCCAATGACAGGTTCATGGAATATAAACAATACATCCTGCACAAATATGGTTTTGACGAAAGAGGCTTCTGATGAAACTCAGTGATTTTGATTTTGAACTGCCGCCTGAGCTGATCGCTCAGCATCCGACTGATAAAAGAGATGAATCAAGACTGATGGTCTTGCACAAAAATACCGGTGAGATTGAACACAGACATTTTTATGATCTGATCGAATATCTCAAACCCGGCGACGTTCTCGTCAGAAACAACTCCAAAGTCATTCCTGCCCGTCTGTTTGGCGTAAAAAGAGGAAGCGGCGCAAAGGTTGAAGTATTGATCTTAAAGATCAATGAGGATATCTGCGAATGTCTCTGCGGCAATGCCAAAGCGATCAAAGTGGGAACGATCATCGATTTCGCCGATGATTTCTATGGCGAATGTCTGCAGCGCAAAGATGAAGGAATCAGGATCTTCAAAATGCACTATGAAGGTATTTTCCTCGAGGTGCTTGATCGCGTCGGACTGATGCCGACTCCGCCTTACATTCATGAAAAGCTGCAGAACAAAGACCGCTACAACAATATCTATGCAGCGATCAACGGTTCAGCTGCCTGTCCGACAGCCGGCCTGCACTTTACTGATGAACTGCTGCGCAAGATAAAAGAAAAAGGCATCGAGATCCTCGATGTTACTCTGCACGTCGGTTTAGGAACCTTCAAACCGGTCAAGGAAGAAAATGTTGAAGATCATACCATGCATTCGGAAGCCTATCACATGGACGCCTATACCGCGGAAAGACTCAATCTGGCCAAAAAAGAAAAGCGCCGCATCATTGCGATCGGCACGACTTCGACCAGAACTTTAGAAACGATCATCTGCAAGTATGGCGAATTCAAAGAGTGTTCAGGCGATACCAGTATCTTCATCTATCCGCCTTACGAATTCAAAAGTATCGATGCGCAGATCACCAATTTCCATCTGCCGAAATCGACACTCATCATGATGATCGCTGCACAATGCTCTAGAGAAATGATTCTCAATGCATATAAAGTCGCAATAGAGAACCATTATCGCTTCTTCTCCTTTGGCGATTCAATGTTCATCGACAATGAATAACTATCAGCTGCATAAACAGGAAATCCGACAGCTCAAAGGAAGACCGGAACTGCTGATCCACATCTGCTGCGGTGTCTGTTCTGTCTATCCTTTGCAATATCTGTCTCAGTATTTTAAGATCACGATCTATTTCGCCAATTCCAATATCTATCCATATGAGGAATTCCTGAAACGTCTGGATGCACTTGAAACATATCTGCGCTATCTGAACGATCCTGAGATCAAACTGATCGTAGCTCCCTACGACAATGAAAGCTATCAGGAAAAAGTCCAGGCATTAAAGGATGAACCCGAAGGCGGAAAAAGATGTTATCTGTGCTATAGATTGAGAATGGAAGAAAGCTTCATCTATGCCGAAAAACACGGCTACGAATACTGTACGACAGTAATGTCCATCTCCAATCGAAAGAATGCCGATTGGCTTAATGAGATCGGGGAAGATCTGCAAAGGAAATATCCCGGTGTCAGATATCTGCATGCCGATTTCAAAAAAGGCGATGGCATCACCATGAACGATAAACTGAACAGCGAACTGAACTTATATCATCAGAACTACTGTGGCTGTATCTACTCTTTACGATAAAAACCGCTATGAAAAAAATATTCACAAAAATCTCTGCAAGTATCACAAAAGTCCTTTCTGTCTTAGTTGAATGCATCATCCCGACTATGCCTATTTTGATTGGCGTAGGTATGCTGAAGGTGTTCCTGATCATCTTAGGACCAGCCGCTCTGGGAATACTTCCCGAAAGCTCCGATACTTATATCGTCTTATCATTTGTAGCTGATGCCGGCTATTATTTCATGCCTATCTATGTAGCCGTCTCTTCTGCTGATGCCTTCAAGACCAACCGCTATATTGCCGCCTTAACCGGAGCGATGCTGATATCACCGGTCTTTGTAAGCATGGTCGATACCGGAAGACAGCTTTCAGTCTTTGGACTGCCAATAGCCATGACTTCCTATGGCAATCAGGTCATTTCCTCCATCATTGCTGTCTGGATCATGTCCTATATCTACAACACTCTTAATAAATATATGATCGAATCACTGCGCTCGATCTTTGTGCCATTGCTGACGATCGTTGCCATGGTTCCGATCTCCTTCTGTCTGATCGGTCCAGTCGGTGTCTTCCTTGGCGACAAGCTTGTCGATCTGATCATGTGGCTGAAGGATCTTGGACCGTTGGGCAATGCGATCATGTGTGCGATCATTCCTTTCATCACGATCGCCGGTCTGGGCGGGGCAAACCTCAGCGCGATGCTGCTGCTGGCCTCCACAGGCGTTGATCCGATCTTGTTTTTCGCCAATGTCCTCTACAACAATATCCTGGGTGCCGTCACCTTTGCTTTATATCTTAAAAACAGAAAAGCAGATACCTTAGCCGCTGCTGTCACAGCATCCTTGGGCGGAACGAGTGAACCAGCACTCTTTGGTATCGTCATGAAGGATTTCAAGGCACTCATGTCCTTGTGCATCGGCGATTTCTTCGGCGGTCTCTACGCCGGCATCACCGGAGTCAAATCCTACGCCATGGCTTCTTTTGGCACCTTTGGCATCATCACCACTATCGGACCTGATTCATCGATCGTAAATGCAGCCATCGCTATGATCATCGGCTGCATCGTCGGTTTCGTTCTCTGTTTCATCACGCATGGAAAAACCGAACAGTAAAAAGGCACAGCGCATCTATTGCAAGAACGCCAGAAGCCGACTTGATGAAAAAACAAGATCCCTTTATTCTCATCAGATCTGTGAAAAACTTCTGCCCTATTTAACAGATAAAAACATTCTGTCCTATTATCCTTATAAAGATGAAGCTGATATATCAGAAATAAACAATCGCTTTCCTGTGAGTCTGCCAGTAACCTATGATGATCTTTCAATGGAAGCAATCAGACCTGCAGAAGACAGATACAGGATCAATAAACTGAACATAAAAGAACCCGATCCAGATTATGGAACCATCATCAATAAAAATGATCTTGACGTCATCATCGTGCCCTTACTTGGTTTTGATGAAAAAAGAAACCGCTTAGGACATGGCAAAGGATACTATGATCGCTTTCTCAAAGATCTGAAAGCTTTAAAAATCGGTGTAGCCTTTGAAGCACAGAAACTCGATGCGGTATGTATCGATGAACATGATATTCCGCTTGATCTGATAATCACAGAAAAAGAAGTCTATTGACTTCTTTTATGATTGACGCATATTGATTTTTGCCCAGACTTCATCAGTCAGCTTTTCATTGAACGGCTTATCAAGATATTCAGGTTCTTCAAGGAACAGCTTCAGCATCTTCATGGATTTGGAGAAATAGTAGCCATCGGCGATCCTTTCATCAACAGTGATACCAAGTCTGACACCATTCTTGAATACGACCTTTTCATTCTCATAGAAAGGCATCTTCCCGTATTCGCCGACAACCACAAACAGTGAAGTAGTTCCCCAGTTAGTCAGATGGTGATAGCCATCCGGCAGACCGACAGAGCCAAGATTGGCCAGAACGACTGAAGAATGATATGGATCGGTTTCGATCATGCCCTTTGGAATAAGGCTCTTCTTCTCCAGCCAGCAGACGAATCTGACTAACGGTCTGGAAATGAATTTCGGAATCGAATTGAGTTTATCCATGACACTGGATGACTCATCTTTATAGCCCTTGCTCTTGAGTTTAAGCAGCTGTCTTTTCAGTTCGTTGTGAACATCATCGATATTCCATTCCGGTTTGGAATGAATGAAGCACAGTACCTCACCACCGTCATCCGCAAACTCCTGTTTGACTGTAAAAGCTGCACTGACTTCGTTGCGTTTGTACAGCTTGCGGTCATGAATAAAGACTGAAAGCTTGCTGCGCAAGGTAATAGTCTTGAGAACGGCTGCTACAATGCACTGGTACGGATTATACTTGTAGTCAATACCCTTCTTGTTTTTCTTTTTGAGATATTTCTCAATATTGGTCAGATCAATCTGGAATGTAAAGTAAGTCTGATTATCGCAGCGATTTGGAAACATGAAAGGCATTATGAAATGCATTGCATCCGCATCTTTTAAGTATTTGGCATCAAATCTGTCACCCATATTTTATTCCCCTTTAATTCAACTACTCTATTTTACTATATTAATTAACAAAAACGAACTTTACAGCTCTGTCGTCTCTTCCTCAAGCGTCTCTTTTTCCTGATTCAGTTTTATTTCCGCATCATCAGCCTTTTTCCTGAAGAAACGGTTTCTGATCTGCTCGGTTGAATCGCTGATACTTTTCTGCAGATCGCTGCCGATGTTATCGGTAAAGGCTCTGATCATTTTGCCGGCAGTGCTTTTTGCTTCATCATCCATCCTGCTCATACGGCTCATGATCTT
>CADCOR010000043.1 GCA_902803055.1 uncultured Erysipelotrichaceae bacterium | reverse complement strand
CCATGCAGTACAAGCGGTACAGGCAAAGCAGCTCTTAACTCGTGAAGCCTGTCAAAATCGATGACTGGCGTTCCTTTATAAAGACCGTGAGAAGTGCCGATTGATACAGCCAATGAATCAACACCTGTTTCTTCAACAAATTTCTTGGCCATCTCGACATCGGTATAAATACTGTGATCATCAGCTAATGCTTCTTTGTTTTCAGAAGTGATGACATCGCCAGAACCGACATGACCGAGTTCTGCTTCGACCACAACGCCATGGGCATGAGCATAATCACAGACTTCCTTGGTTCTTTCAACATTTACTTCATATGGCTGTGCCGAAGCATCGATCATGACTGAAGTATAGCCAAGATCAACAGCCTTTTTAACTGTTTCAACATCAAGACCGTGGTCGAGATGGATAGCTACCGGAACAGAAGCCTTCTCGCCATAATACTTAGCTAAAGTATATGCCTCTTCTATTGACAGCATTTCCGAATGAGCCTGAGCAAAACTCAATATTACCGGAACACCAAGTTCTTCAGCCGTTTCAACATAAGTCTTGCAGGAATTGGAATCCCAGAAATCCGGAGCGACGATCGCATAGTTTTCTTTACGGGATTTTTCAAACATCTCTTTTGTTGTAGCTAACATATTTTCTCCTTCTTCTCACTATGAAACATGAAATCGTTTACATTGATTATTATATAATACAAATCACACAATTATCACATTTTTTCTTAATCGTTTTCGTAAACCAGTAAAATAAAATGCAAGCATCCTACAGAGCCTGCATTTACATAGATATAACCTTAGTCCAGATCCAGTTTAGCTTCTTTAATCAGCGCAAAGAAATCGTCATAATTATCAGCTTTATAGAACTTTTCCATGAGTTCATCATTCTGGAATGCATCCATCAGCTTAGTGAGCATTTCCAGCTGCTGATGAGCTTCTTTTAACGCCAGCATAAACATCATTTTGACAGGAATCTTCTTGTCGTCAGTGCCCATCTCAATGAACTCTACCGGTTCATCCAAGCTCATGAATCCTATCTGCGTCCTGTTGACATGCTCAACATCTGTATGAGGGATCGCAACACACATATTATTGAGACTTAAGCCAGTCGGGAAATTAGCTTCTCTGGTGATCAGACCTTCATAAAAAGTATCTTTTGCAACACCTGTCTTAACAAACTCGTCTGCCAGCATTTTCAGAGCTTCATCTCTGTTAGCCGCATGCTGATTGAATAAAGCTATCTTGGCATCAAATAAATCAGACATTTTTTCTCCTTTTTTTCAATTTGTAAATTCTAAGATAATTATAAATAAAATTATTGATTTGTTCTATAATGTTTTTATGGCAAACAAAATCAAGTATGACCCGGAACTGATCCGGGGTATCTCAATCTATCATGATGAGAAAAGAACCGTCTATGCCCCATTCTATTCAAAGAAAGCCTATATCATGACCAAAAACAACGCCGGCCATTATATCAGCTATGTAGTTGGCTATATTGCCGCGCTGGTCGTCTTTGAGATCGTGGCCATATTCTCCAAGTCAACACCGATAGCGACATTAGCCGGTATCCTCGTGCTGATCATCAATTTCCTGTTCTTCTATTTCAATTTTCTGTCTAAAGCAGCCGTAATAGAAAATTACAGCAAAGCAAAAAAAGATGGTTTTATAAGCAGACAGGCAAAAGAGCTTGAATATGACCGCATCTATACGCTCATCATCTGCTGCATCCTGTTGGTCGTAATATTCTACTTCTACGCTTTATGGCAGAAACTGGAAGGTGTCTACTTATATATCGTCATCTTCCTGGGCGCTGCTTCAGCACTCTACGGCATCATCAATGTGCTGATCCTGTTTAAGAAAAGAAGTATGGATAAACAATAACCTGTCAATGGACAGGTTTTTAAATCCAAAAGAAAAAGACCATCTTTCAGGTCTTATTGCTGTCCCATTGACTTCATGATCTGGCGGATCTGTGCTTCCGATGGTTTTCTGCCCATCTGTGCATACATCGCTCTGATCATTTTTTCATTGATCGGCGGATTTTCCTTCAGCTGTTTTTCAAACTGCTTTCTGGTAACGAAGTAGGAAATGATCGCTCCTACGATACCGCCACCGATGAAGTATAGTAATGATGACCAAAAGTTATTCATAATACACCTTCCTTATTCAAAAGATATTTTATATCCAATATCTCTATTTGTCCACGGATCCTAATGGGTGAGAAATTTCCCTCTTCTCAAAAAGGTGGGCCGTCTATGACCGTCATCAGGATCCCCGCTTTGGGTCTTCAACACCGACGATCAATTTTCAACAGTCCGTAAATATCGTGTAGGAATTTCATATATTCCCATTAGGTAATTTCATTATAGGGAGAAATCTTCCTAATTTAAAGTCTTGACTATAATACCTAAGATATGATAAAAAAGCCGTTTAACTGGCAAACGGCTTCATTATCTCCCGATAGACATTTTCAAGTTTTTCCACCTGCTCAGCTGTTGGCTCCGGATCGAGCTTCAGCCCATCAAAGCAGATCAGGTCCTTATAGAATTCGCCATTGACCACCGAAAAGAAATGCGGTGTCAGAAGCGTCTTGTTGCCATTTTCATCTTTTCCTAAGATCTTGTACAGGTAGTCAAACAGCTTGTCCTGCAGTTCTTTTTCATTTAAAGGTTCGTTCTTATTATAGACATCAATGTAATAAACAGTGACACCCATTTCTTTGGCTGTCTCGTTGATATAACGGCACACTCGCTGACAGCAGCCGCAGTTGGCACGTCCTAAAAAGAAGACACCTGATGATTTATTATCGATCGTGTTGAACAGTTCGGATACCGTAATAATCCTGAAGCAGTGATCGGTTGAACTGACGCCTTCATAAGCAGACATATCGACATTTTCCGATATGATCTCATAGGTGTATTCCGGTCTGACGCTTTCCTTTTCTTTGCTGCAGGAGACAAGAAACAGAAAGCAGAACAGCAAAGCAATGATCTTTCTGATCATAAAGTCCTGACCTCGATCGAATCAAACATCTCTTCGATCTTCTCTTTGGAACCGAGGTCATTGCTCATGCAGGTAGCCAAAGAGGCGGCATTGGCGTATTTGAAACAGTCTTTCGCATCCGCTCCTCTAAGGGAGCCATACAGGAAGCCAGCCACCATGGAATCAGCAGAACCGGTCGCATTAAGCAAAGAACCTGCTAAAGAATCACAAAGCAATATCTCTTTTTCACTGATCAGGAAAGATACTTCATGCGGAGCTGAATAGAGAACGTTTTTTACCCCGTGTGAGGAAAGTTTCTTCGCATCTTCAAGAGCTTCTCCTACAACATTGTATTTGTTCAGTTTGATACCGTACAGATTCGCATCCAGACAGCGATCCATGACATCCCTGTCTGTATCAAGGAAGACCTTGACCCCTTCTGAACTCAGTTCGTAGACAAGTTCGATAACCCGATCCTTGATCTCTTCTTCAATATTGCCTGATAAGACAAAGATATCATCAGAATAGATATTATTCAGTCTTCTCTTGAAACGGTTGAATTCATCATCGCTGATGATAGGACCTTTGGCGTTGATCGAAGTCTCATGCGTAGAATCCATGACCTTGATATTGATACGGGTATTATCCTTGATCGTCGTAAACAGAGGCTGGATATTCGGATAGTTGGCAATGAAACTCAGATAGTATTCCTTGGTAAAACCGCCCAAAAAACCCAGAGCTACGGAAGGGATACGGAAATTGTTTAACACAATCGAAACATTGACACCCTTTCCTCCGGCATCAAACATCTCCATATCAGTACGGTTATAGGCACCCTTTTTTATTTCAGGGAGCGTGATGTAATAATCTAACGACGGATTGGTAGTGCAGGTATAGATCATTTGTCTGGTCTCCTATCGCTGAACAGCTTCAAAACGCGTTATAAGATCGCTTAGAACTTTATTGTGTATTTCATTTACATCATCACTCTTCAGGGTCTTTTCCTTATCTTCGTAGACGATATTGAGTGAGACGGATTTATAGCCTGAATCGATGTGTTCGCCCTGATAGACATCGAATACTTCGCACTTTTTGATCAGAGTTCTGCCGCTCTTGCGGATGGAAGAGAGCAGTTCAGCGACATTGATGTCTTCCTTAATGACCAGCGAAATATCACGGCTGACGCTTGGATACTTGGAAACGGCCGGAGCTTTGACCTTGGAAGGTTTAGCCTCATCCAGAACGTTCATAATCAATTCACCATAATAGACATCTGAAAGCTTGAAGTTCTTAAGATAGTTAGGATGAAGCTTGCCGAAGATACCTAAGACCTTGCCATCCATCTTAAGCACAGCTGACTGATAAGGATGGAAATGAGACTGATCCAGACTGTTTTCTTCAATAGCAACTCTGCCCATTTCAAAGCCAAGTGCTGAAAGAAAACCTTTAATTATGCCTTTGATGACATAGAAATCAGTTTTCAGTCCGATGTGCTTGACCTTGTAGTCTTCAAGGGAGCCTTCCATGACAAGACCGAGTCTTTCTTCCTGATGATCCTTGGCATAGACCTCAGAGATCTCATAGAGATTGACATTCTCGTTGTAATGGTCAAGATTATAAGCCAAAGTTTCAAGCAATGAATTCATCAGAGAAGTTCTGACGTATTTTCGGGCATCAGAAAGCGGAGAAACCATTTCGATCGCTTCGCCTAATGGCAATACAGCTTCGTCAATGAAACGCTTATCGACCAGAGTATAGTTGACCGTATCAAAGAAACCATGCTTGGACAGATAATCTCTGATAACTCTGCGCATACTCTGCATATTGGTGAGCTTGCCAATCGTCTGCGGCATCAGCGGCAGTGTTGACTGCAGATCGTCAAAATCAGTCAGTCTCACGATCTCTTCATCGATATCTTCCCTGATCTTGAGATCGGTTGCCCGATAAGAAGGAATCTCAGTAATGAAATCATCACCTTCTATGCGGCAATTGAAGGAAAGTCGCTTCATGACATCGACTGCCTCAGCCATCGAATACTCCTTGCCGATCAGAGAATTCAGATGTGTCAAAGACTCTCTGATCTCATATGGCTCATAATCAGCCTTGCCATATTCGACTGTTTCTTCAAAATCTTCAGCATCCGCAAGCTGAATAAGCAGATCCACTGCCCTGTCAACGGCTTTCTGCTGAGCAAGAGGTTCAAGGCCTTTTGAGAAACGGGCAGCTGCTTCGGTCTGCAAGCCCAGACGGTTTGCTGTTCTTCTGATCTGTGCATGATCAAATAATGCTGCTTCAATAATCAATGAACTGGTATCATCAAGAATCTTGGTGTTATCACCGCCCATGATACCGGCAATACCGATCGGTTTTCCTTCAGAAGTGATCATCAGATCGCCTTTTTCGATCTTATAATCGATACCGTCTAAAGCAGTATAAATCCCTTCATAGTCATCTCTGACGGTTATTTCCTTAGCCGGATTGCTTCTGAGATCATAGAAATGCAAAGGCTGGCCGGTTTCCAGCATGACATAGTTGGAGATATCAACCAGGTTGTTGATGCATTTGACGCCATTGGCTCTGAGATGTCTCTTGAGCCATTCTGGTGATTCTTTTATTGTCACTTTATTGACGACCTTAGCGAGGAAATGCGGGCAGTTAGCTGAAACAGATGTAAGGATAAAATCAGACTTTCTGCCGACATCAGCCTTGCCATCAAATTCCGGCAGCTTTACCTGGCGGTCTAAGATCGCACCCATCTCTTTGGCCATGGCATACATGGACAGACAGTCTGGACGATTGGCATAGATCGATACATCAAGGATCGTATCATCGTAACCCAATTTATCAAGAATATCGGTATCACCGACTTCAAAGCTGTCATCAAGTTCTTCAATGCCATTGTGGCTAGCAGAATCAGCAGGCAGCAATTCTTCTTTAACGCCTAATTCCTTTAATGAACAAAGCATGCCGTTAGATACTTCTCCACGGATATTGCCGGCCTTGATCTCCCCGCCTGGCAATTTCGCACCGACTTTCGCAACAATGACCTTAAGGCCCTCACGGCAGTTTGGTGCACCACAGACAATATCAAGAACCTCACTGCCAATATCTGTCTTTGTGATATGCAGATGATCGGAATTGGGATGATCCTTGCATTCGATGACTTTGCCGACGGCAAGATTGGTGCCTTCAGACATCTTTTCTACAGCTTCAACTTCAAAGCCGCATCTGACCATTTTTTCAATGATCTGCTCTGTATCTAGACCACTTAAGTCGATAAAATCACTTAACCATTTTAAACTTAATTTCATTTTGCACCTCCTATCGTCTGAATCCTTCTAAGAAACGGATATCATTGGTATACAGATCACGGATATCGGTAATACCATATTTCAGCATCGCAACTCTTTCCATGCCTACACCGAAAGCAAACCCGGTGTACTTCTTTGAATCGATGCCGGCCATTTCCAAGACATTCGGATGAACCATGCCGGAACCCAGTATTTCGATCCAGCCTGTACCTTTGCATGTCGAACAGCCCTTGCCGCCGCAGATGTGACAGGTCATATCTACTTCAAAAGAAGGTTCCGTAAACGGGAAGTAAGAAGGTCTGAATCTGATTTTGGCATCTTTGGAGAACATCTCTCTGATCATCAGCTCAAGCGTGCCCTTGAGATCGGCAACCGTGATATTTTCACCAATGACCAGTCCTTCACACTGTGTGAACTGATGAGAATGCGTCGCATCGTCGTCATCGCGACGATAGACCTTGCCCGGGCAGATGACCTTGATCGGCAATTTATCGTGCTGCTGCTCCAAAACCCGCATCTGAATGGCGGTCGTCTGCGATCTTAAAAGATGCGTTGCATCGATATAAAAGGTATCCTGCATATCTCTGGCCGGATGACCTTCCGGAGTATTGGCTTTAGTGAAGTTATAGACATCAGACTCCACTTCCGGTCCTTCGGCGACATTGTAGCCCATACCGATAAAAACATCTTCAAGTTCCTGCTGCACTAATGTGAGCGGATGCAGAGTACCAAGTTTTGGATCATAAGCATCAAGTGAGATATCGACCTTTTCAGCAAGAAGACGTGCATTGAGTATCTTTTCTTCAAGTTCGTTTTTCTTGAGATCCATCGCTTCACTGATCGCCTTTTTCAGGTCATTGACCATCTGACCGAATTTTGGCTTTTCTTCGGCTGAAAGATCACGCATCTGAGCCATCAGTGCCTGGACTTTACCTTTCTTGGAAAGATATTCGATTCTCAGCTCCTCAAGTGTTTTCTCATCAGCTGCACCTATAGCAGCCAAGGCTTCCTTTTTCAGATTTTCCAGATCCAGCATTTTCTAACCCTCCTCAAAACAAAAAGGTGATACTAAGGGCGCCAAAGCGCGGTACCACCTTAACTTATTGCTTTTCTTCTTAACGCGAAGTCCACGTGGAGTATTGGTCCAACTGTTCAAGTGAATTCACCGATTATCTAACTGGGATCTTCCACCCTGCGATCCCTTCTCTATGTTTCGAACCTCGGTTACTGCTCTTGATTACGTTCCATCAAATTATAACATAAGAAAAGAGGCTTTCGCCTCTTAAATTACATATTTGTATCGACTTTGATACCAGGTCCCATATTGCTGGAAAGAGTGCAGGATTTGATGTAAACACCCTTGACGGCAGCCGGTCTGGCCTTCACGATGATACCTAATAAAGTATTGAAGTTTTCAGCCAGCTTGTCAGCATCAAATGAAGATTTACCGATCAGGCAGTTAATATTGCCTTCTTTATCGACACGATATTGAACTTTACCTTTCTTTATTTCTTCAACAGCCTGCGCAATATTTGGTGTAACTGTACCTGTCTTAGGGTTAGGCATTAAGCCCTTAGGTCCTAAGATCTTACCTAATTTACCGAGTTCACCCATCATATCAGGAGTAGCGACGATGATATCGAAATCAAACCAGCCACCCTTGACCTTCTCAAGGATCTCCTTGTCACCGACAAAGTCAGCACCGGCATTCTTGGCAACTTCCAGGTTCGCACCCTGAGTTACAACGAGAACCTTCTGGCTGCGGCCTGTACCATTTGGTAAAACCGTTGCACCACGGATCTGCTGATCAGCCTGACGTGGGTCGACATTGAGATTGAATGAAGCTCTGATTGAAGCATCATACTTTACAGTTGTGGTCTTCTTAGCTAATTCACAAGCCTCTAATGGTGAATACTTTTTGGCAGTATCAAACAGAGTCTTGGCATTGTTATAATTCTTACCGCGTTTCATTAGTCAACTACCTCGATTCCCATATTTTTTGCTGTACCGGCGATGATCTTCATCGCAGCCTCTACGTCATTGGCGTTAAGATCAGGCATCTTGTATTCAGCGATTTCCTGAAGCTGAGCCTTGGTGATCTTGCCGGCCTTGACAGTATTAGGTGTACCGGAAGCTTTTGCGACACCGGCAGCCTTCTTTAATAAGAAAGCAGCTGGAGTAGTCTTGAGTACGAAGTCAAATGACTTGTCTTCATACGCCGTAATAACGACAGGTACGATATCGCCCATTCTGTCTTTAGTCTGATCATTGAACTGCGTGCAGAACTGCGGCATATTGATACCTGCAGAAGCCAGTGCTGGACCTGGTTTTGCCTGGCCAGCCATAAAGTTAAGCTTACAAACTTTTGCAACTTTTTTTGCCATATCTTTTCCTCCTATTGGCCCGTGGGTTTAACGGAGTGATTGCTCTCCTACCACAGCTTTAATATTATACTTTAACCCTCGCTTATTATCAATAGCAAAATCCTTCTTTATCTCCTCCAGCATCATTTTCGCCAGATTGACCTCATTGATCGCATCCAGCGATTCAAATCCCGGAATGGTATTGATCTCACAGAAGTAAAGGCCATCATTTCCCTGCAGCAGTTCAACACCCAAGAAATCGACACCGGTCTGTTCATAGACATCACGGCCGATCTCTTTCAATTCATCTGTTATCTCAACTTTCAATGAAGTGCCGCCTAAAGAATGATTGGAACGGAAGTCGCCATCGGAAACTCGGCGCATTGCGGATACAGTTTCACCTTTTATGACAAATATCCTGATATCCTCGCCCTTGCTTTCGGAGATGAACTTCTGATAAAGGAATTCCTTGGCATCATTGAAATGAAAACGCAGGGAATCAAAATCAAAGATATTGCGGATCAGAAAGATCTGCTGACCGCCATAGCTTTCCAGACCTTTGGCCACAAACGGCAGATCAAGCTTGCGCTGCAGAAATTCAAAATCAGTGGAAGCTGAACCCAGGATCGATTTAGGATGCTTGAAGTATTTGGAACTAATGCTGGTGAGCTGATTGAACTTGTTTCGGAATTTTACTATATTCTCAGTATTGTTATACTGTTTCTTTGCCAGCCGGCACAATGCTTCAGTAAAGGCCGGAATATAGTATCTGACGATGACAAAATCTCTTTCCGGTAATAGTTCACCTTTAAAGTAAACCTTGTTGTTGATGATCGTACAGTCGGCCACACCGATCTCTTTCAGATCGATATCAAGGTTTTTTGCTTCTTCAAGAAACCTGTTGAAGGCATAGACGTTGCCAGGATAACTGTACTTGGAAATCAAATATCCGCTTAATTTCTTCTTCATATCAAACTCCTACTTATGCTTATAGAAGACTCTGTTCTCCAAGGCCATGATCCTTGGTGTAAACTCGCCTTCCTTAATTTCCCCTAAAGCTTTATCAATTGTGTTGACTCGTGCATCGATATTATCGATCAGATTCAGCATTTCTGCTTCCAGCGTTTCCGGACGCACAGGAGAGCCAAACTCAAACTGGCCATGGTGAGAGAGAACCATATGTCTCAAGACCATCAGCTCTTCGCTGTCCTGCAGACCGAGTTCTTCCCCGATCTGAAGCAATCTGGCATCCATGATCGAAATATGGCCAAGCAGTTTGCCCTGCGGCGAATATTCCGTGACGACTGGAGAAGTAAACTCATCGATCTTGCCAAGATCATGGACGATAACGCCTGCCAGCAAGTAATCACGGTCGATCTGCGGATAGATATTGGCCAAAGCAACTGCCAATTTGATCATCCCGGAAGTATGCGTTGCCAGACCGCCGATGAAATTGTGATGGATCCTGGCCGCAGCCGGATATTCATAGACGGCATTGGCATAATAGTTTAAGGCTCCCGTGACAATTCTTGCCAGCTTGTCATTATTGATCATATTGACGCCTTCCTGGATGTTTTCACGCAAGGCATCCTTTGATACAGGAGAGCGGAAGACAAAATCATCCATATTCAGATCTGCCTGCGGAAGCGGCAGAACTTTTAAGACTTTAGCCTGCAGCTTTCCTTTATAGTTTATGACTTCCAGGTCAAAACCGTAGACCTTGCCGACTTCCATCTGTTTTTCCAGTTCCGGCTTGACATCCCAGAGTTTCGCATCAATACTCTTGGAGGAATCCTGCAGCACTAAAGAAAGATAAGGAGAACCGGAATTGGTCGTGCCTTTGACCAACGAAGATATCAGCAGATTGCTCTGTACTTTTTCACCTTCTGTAAAATCCTTAACCTGTTTGCCCATTTTCTACCTCCAGAATTCTTCGTATATCTTCACTTCTGAAACCTTTAGCCATCAGTGAAGCATAGAGCCGCTGTTTGAGATCATAGCCTTCATAGCGTTTTGCATATTTCTTCAAGGCTTTATTATATTCCTTTTGCAGCAGTTCATCTTCGTTATCATTGCTCAGCTCAAGTTCATTAATTATCTCATTGCTGAGCTCATAGCTGAAGCCATCTGCTGCAAGTCTGGTGAGTATGCCCTGTTTTAAAGCCTTCAGCGATTTATTGTGCGTGGTCTTAACAAGCTTTTCAGCTCTGTTTTTAGCCTTCAGATATTCTCTGTTTCGATCGTACTTGAGATTATCATCTATCAGTTTATCATCGATTCCCTCTTTAGTGAGCTTCTGTCTGATCTGTTTAGCTGACATCAAAGAATTGTCATAATAGCTGATCCTGTTTTGAGCGTACTTTTCATCATCAAGCAAGCCATATGCGATCAGTTTAGCGACGATCTGTTCGACTTCATCTTTATGCAGTTCCTGTTTATAGAGATGATCTTTGATCTGTCTGATCGTATAATCTCTGCTGCTCAGTTTGCGCAGACAGCTTCTGTATGCTTTAAGCAGCTTCTCATTTTCTTTCAGCTTTGCATATAATTCATCATCAAACCCCTTGAGATCCTTAATTTTATAGCTGAAGTAGTCTTCAATAGAAACCATGAGTTTTTCATCCTGCATTTCAATAAACACGTAATCAGGCCGCAGTTTGACTTTAATGAAGGGATGCGTGATCTCCTTAACTTCTTTGACCTGATGATCAGAAAGAAAATCTTCAAGTTTCATATTTTTAGTATAAGCCATTTAAGACCTTTAGTCGCGCTTTAAGCATGAAAAAAGGTCAGCCTTTAGTGACTGACCTTTATGATAATTAAGCTTATCTAGCTCTTGCTTCGAGGTTCGCAAATCTTCTCTTTGCGTCGTTCTTAGCCTTTTCGTAGAGTTCCTGAGCCTGATCAGGATTGATCTTGACGAGAGCGTTGTATCTTGCTTCGTCCATCAGGAAATCCTGGAACTTATCGAAATCAGGAGTCTTGTAATCGATTGTCAGAGGAGACTCGTTACGCGGATCGTATCTGTACAGCGTGACATAACCGCATTCAACTGCCTGTTTCTGTACTAACTGCTGCTTAGACAGACCACCCTTGATTCCGTGCAGTTCACATGGGCAGTAAGCAATGATCAGAGATGGACCATTATAGCTTTCAGCTTCTTTCAAAGCCTTGATAGCCTGCATTCTGTTGGCACCCATACATACGGAAGCAACATATACATGGCCATAGCTCATAGCGATCTGACCGAGATCCTTCTTAGCAACAGCCTTACCGCCAGCTGCGAACTGAGCGATGGAAGCTGCTTGCGAAGACTTGGATGACTGACCACCGGTATTGGAATATACTTCGGTATCAAGAACCAGGATATTGACATTCAGGTTGTTGGCGATGACATGATCCAATCCGCCATAACCGATATCATATGCCCAGCCGTCACCACCGACGATCCATACGGAGTTGGAGACGAGGTCTCTGACTTCTTCTGCCAAGACGTGAACAGCTTCACACTTGGAGTTGCCAGCGAGTTCACCGATCTTGCCGGCGAGTTTCTTTTCTTCAACACGGTTGCCATTGATCTTTAGATATTCTTCGAATAAGCCCTTGAGTTCCGGCTCAACATTTTCCATGTTGTCTTCCATGACTTTGAGCAGAACAGCCTTCTTGTAGTTCTTAGCTAAAGCCATACCATAACCGTATTCAGCATTATCTTCAAACAGAGAGTTAGCCCAAGCAACACCGTTGCCGTCTTTATCCGTGACAAACGGAGTAGAAGGAGTTGAACCACAGTAGATTGAAGAACAGCCTGTAGCGTTAGCTACCAGCATATCAGGACCGAATAACTGAGATACCAGTCTGTAGTAAGGAGCCTCACCACAGCCAGGGCATGAACCAGGAACTTCGAAGTAAGGTTTCAGGAACTGCGTGCCCTTTGGTGTATCGTTAACCAGATCTGCCTTGTATTCAGTTTCGTTGAACAGGTAGTCAGCTAATGGAGCTTCATTCATTAAGGAGTGAACGTCAACCATTTCCAGAGCCTTGTTGCCGCCCTTACCCGGACATTCAGCAACACACAGACCACAGCCTACACAGTTGTCAGGAGAAACCTGAACTCTGAACTTGTAGTTTTCAGCACCCTTGCCCATAGCCTGAATAGTTTCAAATGCCATTGGAGCCTTAGCAACTTCTTCATCAGTTAAAGCAAACTGTCTGATCGTTGCATGCGGACATACGAATGAACAGAAACCACACTGGATACAGTTGGCTGGATTCCACTTAGGTACGAATGAGGCGATATTACGATGTTCAGCATAAGAAACATTGTTTCTCATTGTGCCATCTAAGACACCATACTTAGTGAATGCTGAAACAGGCATATCATAACCGGATAATGTATCGAAGCCCTGAACGAATTCATCGAAGTAAGCATCGCCAGTCTTTTCAACTTCAAACTTGGATGGCAGGTTAGCCCATTCAGGTTTAACAGTTACTTCAACCAGACCAGCTTTACCGGCATCGATAGCCTTCCAGTTCATTTCAACAACATCATCACCCTTCTTGCCATAAGACTTCTTAGCAGCGGCCTTCATCAGGTCAAGCGCTTTGTCATAAGGCATGATCTGCTCGTTAAGAGCGAAGAAAGCGGACTGCAATGTTGTATTTGTTCTTCTGCCCATACCGATTTCAGCACAGATCTTGGTAGCGTTGATGATATAGAATTTAGCTTTTTTCTTAGCTAACTGGACTTTCATGCGGTTAGGCAGATAGTCTTCGATCTTGTCAGCTTCGATAGTTGTATTGAGTAAGAATGTACCGCCTTCCTTTAATCCTGACAGCATGTCATATTTCAGAACATATGAATCAAGTGAGCAGGAAATGAAGTCAGCGTTGTTTACATAATATGTACTTCTGATTGGATCAGGTCCAAAACGCAGGTGTGATCTTGTAACACCACCGGCTTTACGTGAGTCATACTGGAAGTAAGCCTG
>CADCOR010000042.1 GCA_902803055.1 uncultured Erysipelotrichaceae bacterium | reverse complement strand
GTCAAAGGTGAAGATGTCGACACATTTATTGAAGAAGGTGAAAAAAGCAAGCTCTATCGTGATGTTGAGCGTCAGCTGGAAAGACTGCGCGAATCCTCCGATGAGATCGAATACATTTATGTCTATAAGATCATGCCTGATGGCTGTCATGTCGTCTTTGATCTGGATACCGAAGATACACCGGGTGGTGAACCCGGAGATATCGTCGAGTTCGATCAGGCGTTTGAACCTTATCTGGATGATCTGATCGCCGGCAAGGAGATCAGACCGATCGTTTCTGATGAGACTTTCGGCTGGCTGCTGACAGTCTATGAACCGGTGCTTGACTCAGCTGGAGTTACCAGAGCTTATGGCTGTGTCGATATCAACATGCGGCAGGTCACTTTGAATGAGATCAGTTTCCTGGTCAAAGTCATCTCGATGTTCTTAGGTTTCTTCATCATGATCGTTACGATCGGTTTATGGCTCGCGGAATACAATCTGGTCCTGCCGATCAATACGATGTCACTGGCGGCCGCGCGCTTTGCCTACAAGAATGAAGGCGAGATCGAAGAGAATGCCGAAAGATTCAAGGATCTGCAGATCGCTACCGGTGATGAGATCGAGAATCTGTATGATTCCTTTGAACTGACGATCGAAGAAACGATCAAATATATCGCAGAAGCGCAAAGACAGTCTGAAGCCATCAACAAGATGCAGAATGGTCTGATCCTGGTTTTGGCGGATATGGTGGAAAGCCGTGACCAGTGTACCGGTGATCATGTCAGAAAGACCGCGGCTTATTGCCGGGTCATTCTGGAACGCTTAAGAAAACAGGGTCTCTATAAAGATCTTTTGACTGATGATTATATTGAAGATGTCGTCAATTCGGCACCGCTGCATGATATCGGCAAGATCAAAGTCCCGGATGCGATTTTGAACAAACCGGGTCGGCTGACCGATGAGGAATTCAACGAGATTAAGAAACATACCATTGCCGGCAGAGAGATCATTGAACAGGCGATCGATCTGGTCGCTGCTGATTCCGCATATCTCAAGGAAGCACAGAATCTGGCGACCTATCACCATGAAAAATGGAACGGTTCGGGTTATCCATATGGCTTAAGCGGTGAGGATATTCCTTTGTCTGCCAGAGTCATGGCAGTGGCGGATGTCTTTGATGCCCTGGTATCAAAGCGCAGCTACAAGGATCCTTTCACTTTCGAGAAGGCTATGAGTATTATTGAGGAAGGTTCCGGCAGTCACTTTGATCCGCAGGTCGTGGAAGCCTTCAAGGCTGAAGCCGATGAAGTCTTAAGAATTTCGCAGACTTTCATGGGTACTGATAATATCAAGGAACAGGTCAAAGCACAGGCATAGCTGTTCGATAAGATATAGGGTTAAATAAAAACATCAGATGAGAGGATCGGCATAAAGGCAGATTCTGCGAATTGCCGACCTTATTTATGTATCTGATGTGTTAAAATCTGATCAGAGATATCTCATTATAAGCGGATTATTCCGCAGCGAAGGGCTCCAGGTTCGATTCCTCGAGCCTTTTTCTTTGTTCTTTATAAAAACTAGAGTCTCTATTTTGAAGATGTCACAGTTATTTACGGGTTTAAAAAAGCTGCCTTATTAAGCAGCTGATTAGAAATGAAATGAAGAATCCGGACGGACATCAAGTTCCATGTTTTTGAAGACTGCTGACCAGCGTCCCCAGCTTCGGCCATAGGCATAGCCGATGATCAGATCATCAGTAAGGGAGATGTGCCCCTGCGGATCTTTGGAGATGCCCAGGTTGTGAGCGTAGTCTTCAATGCCGTCTTTCCTGGTTCCGACTTTGGAGAATTCAGCGCCGTCAGCCGATTCATAGACGATCAGTCTTGAAGCGGAATCCATGCGGTAATCGATCGCGAAGGCCAGGAAATTGTTTAACTCATCGCAATAGACGACATCGATAGAATCGTTATGACGCCTTGGACAGGCAATGCCTTCTTCTTTAATGGTGTTTGGCCAGTTTTCGCTGAGTCTGGCTTTGGCGAGTCTGGTCGATCCGCCTGTGGTATCAAAGTAGGTATAGTAAATATATAATTCATTATCTTTGATCACAAAGCTGACTTCACCAATACCCCAGCCGTTAGGATCATCTTCATATTCGATGATCGGTTTTGGATTTCCGCCCCAGCCATCGCCATTCCATTTTTCATATGGTCCTTCAGGATTGTGACTGCGGGCAACAAAGGCTGAGTTGTTCATGCCTTTGCGTTTGGCATCCCAGGTCGAAGTATAGGCAAGATAGTAGTAGTCATTGAAATAGATGACCCCGGGGTCACAGCAGGAACAGCGGTCTGCAGAATTTCTGGTTGGCTTTAAGACGATCTTCTCAGCTCCCCATTTTCCATCTTCATAGTGACGGTAGGAGATGTAATCCCACTCGGTCGAATTGTTGCCCGGAGCAGAGAACCAGGCATCGATCGTGCCATCGGGATTGCTGATGATCGATGGACCATAGCGATAGGCACCGGAGCGCGAAGAATACATCAGGGTACCTTCTTCTTCGATCTTGGCCACATAGGTCAGATCACTGTGTGTTGCTTCGATCATTTCGGATAAAGTCGGGAAACTTATGACATCTTTGACAAGTGTGGCTGGTACATCGATAGAAAAAAGCGGTTCGGCACTCATGGTGCTGTCGGCTTTGCCATCCTGGTTTTTAATCATGATTGAGGCAACATTAAAAGAGATCATAAAAATCTCGATTATAAGCACATAAGTGAGTAATTGCCCCCGCTTTACTCTCATATCTATATTTTAAACTATATAATAGTGTTAAGACAGAAAAAAGGAGAGCATAATGAAACTTCTTTGTATAGATGTAGGCGGGACCAGTGTCAAACACAGTATCATTGAGTCGGGTCTGAATATTTGCGAAAAAGGCATTTATAATCCCGACAGTGAGAATCTGGATAGCTATGTTGAATCACTGGGACAGCTGTGTGATCGCTATATCGGCAGCGTTGATGGCGTGGCTTTTTCGATGCCGGGCATCGTCGATCCAAAAAGCGGCTATTTCTATACCGGCGGTGCCTATGATCGTTTCATCCATGAGATCAGCTTGAAAGATCTGCTCGAAAAAAGAATCGGCAAGCCGATCAGTGTGGAAAACGATGCGAAAGCAGCAGGCTATGCGGAACTTGGCTATGGAGCTTTGAAAGATGTGAAGGATGGCATCGTGATCACTCTTGGCCATGCGGTAGGCGGCTGTCTGATCTACAATCATGAAGTTGTCCATGGCAGACATTTTTCTGCCGGTGAATTATCGTTTATCAATACCGATTACCATTATGCGGATTTTGAGACTTCCCTGGGTTATCGCTGCGGTGCTGACTGTCTGCGCAAAAGAGTGCAGGAGAAACTAGGCAGCGATATTGAATACAAAGGCTACGAGATCTTTGCGATGGCCAATGATGGCAATGAGAAAGTATTAGAGGCTCTTAAAGAATTTGTATATGAACTGTGTGTGCAGCTCTATAATCTGCAGATCGTCTTTGATCCGGAGCTCATCGCTTTGGGCGGGGGTATCAGTGCCCAAAAGCTGCTGTACGAGCTGATCGATGAATGCTTCCTGGAGATGAAGGGGCGGATGCGTTTCTTTGTCCGCAAGCCGCAGATCGTTCCTTGTGCCTTTGGCAATGATGCCAACATGATCGGTGCCTATCACAGTTTCTGTCTGCTGCATAAGGATGAAGAGTTTAAGGAGAAAAGAGGCAAGGCAAGCATAATTAAAAAAGTCCGGATCAAGGATGACCCGGACATGAAGGGCTATATTTAGCGCTTATAGACGCAATCACCGCCAAGGTAGGTTGCGTTTATTTTTATTTCGTGAAGCTTATAAGGATCACTTTCAAACGGATCTTCATCGAGAACGACAAAGTCAGCCAGATAGCCTTCCTTGATCATACCTTTGATGTCTTCTTCAAAGCTCGCAAAGGCACCGATCCTGGTGAAGGAATCGATCGCTTCCTTAACACTGAAGGCTTCTTCCTTGAGATAAGGACCGCAGCCATCGATGGAAGTTCTGGTAACGGCACATTCAATGCCTTTCATGACATCCGGTATCTCAACTGGCGCATCGGAACCGTTGGAAACGCTGACGCCTTTTTTCATCAGGGTCTTCCAGCTGTAGCTGCTGGAGGCTAATTCTTTGCCGACACGGGCTTCGACGATGTGGTTGTCATAGTCTAAGAAGATCGACTGGGCATAGACATGCAGATGCAAAGCCGCAATCTTTTCTAACTGATCAGGACGGGAGATCTGACAATGGACGATGCCATGACGGTGATCAGTTCTTGGGTTAAGCTTCAGGGCAATTTCAATGGCGTTTAACACCTGATCAAGACATTTATCACCGATCGTGTGGACGGCCACAGACATGCCATGAGCGTTGGCGTATTGAACCATCGCATTCATATGCACATCAGAGAAAAGACAGAAACCAGATGTAGAAGGATCATCGGCATAAGGTCTGCTTAAGCAGGCACTTCTTGAACCAAGGGAACCATCACCCAGCATCTTTAAAGGTCCAAAGCGGAATTTCTCATCACCGGCTCCGGTGAGATGCCCCGCTTCAATGTGTCTGCGCAGATCTTCGATAGTCGTGAAGTTTGACTGTTCGTAGACTCTGACTGTCAGTTCGCCGCTTTCCTTTAATTCTCTGTAGGCTTCATTGATCACTTCCGGATCGACCTGACGGAAAGATGAATAGTCATCGCTTTGTGAAGAGGTGATGCCGAAACTGTTGAGGAAGCGGCAGGAAGATCTGATCATCTGTTTGATCTCTTCCTTGTCAGGCGCCGGCATGTATTTGTCGATCATATCAATGGCGTTGTCATACAGCAAGCCGTTTGGATAGTCGATCGCTCCGCCTAAAGGAGCGACAGTATTTTCATCGATTTTCACAAGTTCAAGAGCTTTAGAGTTCAAAACAGCACAATGGCCGCAGGCTCGAGTCAGAATGATCGGATCCTTGCTGCTTACTTCATCAAGATCGGTTTTGGATGGCATCCTTTTGACGTCACTGAAGAAATCCTGATTCCAGCCTCGGCCTTTGATCCAGCTGCCTGGACTGAGCTTGGCTGAAAAGTCTTTGAGATAGGCGATCATGCCTGATAAGGAGTCAGTGTGTTCATTGAGTTTGGCCACATTGAGGGTATTGCCTAAACCGGTCAGATGCATATGTGAGTCATTGAAACCGGCACAGACAAACTTGCCTTCCAGATCGACTTTCTGATCATAAGCTTCATTAAGAAGTTCAGCACTGTTTCCGGTTTTGACAAACTTGTCATCTTCAACGATAAACGCTTCTTTAAAGTCTTCGCCTGTATAGACACGGCCATTGAAATATAGAGTTTTCATACAGTTTGATCCCCTTGTAAATAATATAAATATACTATAACAGATAAGAGAGCCTGATTGCCTGTTCTTAACTGGTAAAGCTTAATTTGTTTTTGTATCATTAAGACAGAAAGTGAAGGAAGACGATATGATCATTACCGAGAAAGACCGCATGGATGGAAGTGTCCATCTTTCTGAAGATGAAAACTGTGTTGTGATCCTGGATCAGCGGAAACTTCCCAATTATGTGGAGTATCAGTATCTTGATGATGTGAAGAAGATATATGAGGCGATCAGGACACTGGCTGTCAGAGGTGCTCCGGCGATCGGTATCTGTGCCGGCTATGGCATGTATATCCTGGCCAAGCAGAAAAAGGATCTGCCTTATGAACAGTTTGCAAAAGCGCTTCATGAAGATGGTGACTATCTGATCTCTTCAAGACCGACAGCGGTCAATCTGAGCTGGGCGATCAGAAGAGTCTTAAAACTGGTCGATGAAAGTACTGATGTTAATAAGATCATTGAACGCTTACACGATGAAGCGATAAATATTCATAATGAGGATATCGAGATGTGCTATAAGGTCTCTGAATATGGCCTGTCTTTGATCAAAGATGGCGATGGCATATTAACGCATTGCAATACGGGACCAATGGCAACTTCCAAATACGGTACGGCGATCGGACCGGTGCTTTTAGGAAAAGAAAGAGGCAGGGAATTCCATGTCTTTGCGGATGAGACGAGACCATTACTGCAGGGAGCACGTCTTACGGCCTTTGAGCTGCAGAAAGCCGGGGTCGATGTGACACTGATCTGTGACAACATGGCATCTTTAGTCATGAAAAACGGCTGGGTGCAGGCTTGCTTTGTCGGCTGTGATCGCATTGCGGCCAATGGCGATGTCGCCAACAAGATCGGTACTTCAGGGGTAGCGATCTTAGCAAAACACTATGGCATCCCGATCTATTCCTGCGGACCGACCTCGACGATCGATATGAACTGTCCAAGCGGCGAAGATATCGTGATCGAGCTGCGTGATCCGGAAGAGATTAAGACGATGTGGTATAAGGAACCGATGGCCTTAAAGGAAGTTAAATGTTACAACCCGTCCTTTGACGTCACTGATCATGAACTGCTTACCGCGATCATTACTGATCGAGGAATAGTCTATCCGCCGTTTGATGTAAATCTGAAGAAACTGTTTGAATAATGAAGTGCTTCCTTGAAACAGAAAGACTATACCTGAGGCCTTTTGAACTGTCAGATGCCAAGGCGATGTTTGAAGGCTGGACCAGTGATCCGGAAGTAAGCAGATATCTGACCTGGACAACGCATGAAGACATCGGTATGACAAAGGCATTGCTGGAAAAATGGATCGCCGATTATGAGAAACCGGAACGGCTCAACTTTGCGATCGTCTTAAAAGAGGAAGGCAGACTCATCGGCGGGATCGATGTCGTAGGCTATCTGGGCGGGGTAAAGGGCATACCGGTAATCGGCTATAATCTGGCCCGTGCCTATTGGAATAAGGGCTATATGTCTGAAGCCTGCCGCTGCCTGCTGGATTATCTTTTTTCCAAAGGTTACGCCAAGGTCAGGATCGATGCGTTTAAAGAAAATAAGGCTTCGAGGAGGGTCATTGAAAAATGCGGCGGGGTCTATGAAGGCTGTGAAGAAGAGTATCTGCCTTTAAAAGACAAGACCGTTATGATAAACCGTTATGTGGTTTATAATCCACAGAAGAAAGAGAAAAGAATGCTGAAGCTGCATAAGTTAAGTGAAAGAATCTATTACACAGATTATGAAGAAGAAAGAGATCGGCCGATACTTGGCTATATAAAAGGCGAGCGTTTTTCGATTGCTGTTGATGCCGGACATTCTGACGAGCATCTTAATGAATTCTATGCGGCGCTGGAAGCTGAAGGTCTGCCGCTGCCTAAGCTGACGATCATCACTCACTGGCATTGGGATCACTCCTTCGCTATGCATGCACTGCATGGACTGTCGATCGCCAATAAAAGGACCAATGCATATCTGGAAGATTTCATCAGCAAGCAGAACGAAGAATACGAAAAGGAGTTCCTGAAGCTTGATCCGAGCATCGCTAAAGAATACGCAGACAATAAAAAGATAATTGTTGTCAAAGCTGATCTTGTCTATGAGAAGGAATTGCTTATCGATGCCGGTGATGTCAGAGTAAAAGTGTTTGAGGCAATCTCTCCGCATACAGATGATGCTTCACTGATCTATGTACCGGAAGAGAAGGTTTTATTCCTGGGAGATGGCAGCAGCGGTGTCTTTCCGACCTGGATCGGTGATCCGGATAAGAAGGAGGCGCTGGCGAAAACGATTGAAAATCTCGATGTTGATTACTGTATAGGGGGACATTGGGAGATAATGAATAAAGAAGAACAGTTAAAAGATCTTAGGAGCAAGGAAGAATTATGATCAGACTTAATACACTGGAAGAAAGACCGGATCTGTTAAGAAAGACACTGGTCCATGACGATAATGTTTTTATTGAAGCACGTGAGTTCTATCAGTGGAACAAGGACATGCGTCATCACAAGATCCTGGTCTATAAGGATCGCAAACCGGCTTATGTGCTGAGCTATCAGAAGAATGAACCGGAAGGAATCAATAAACATGATCCGAAGGTGCAGATGCAGCTGTCGAATTTCTGGGACTACAGCGTCTATGACAATGACTGTGATTTCACTTATGTCGATCGTTATGATCTGATCATTTTTGAAACTCTCGATGAGTATGCCTGGGCGAGTGCCCGGCAGATCATTGATCAGAATCGCAATATAAAGCTGGCTTTCCTGGATCAGAATGCTGCCTTGTTTTTTGATGAGGAGAAAGTTGCGATCGCTGAAAACGAGGAAGAACTCTTTGGCAAATATCCGGAATTAAAGGAAGGTGAAATACTCAGAGTCCATTCGCCAATGAAGTGGAGTTTGAGCGATTTCTTCAATAACGATGTGCCTAGTGTCATGGTCATGACCTCACTCTATTGGCTCAAGCGCACGTTTGCCTATGGAGATCTCAATCCTGACAAGACTTTCTATCTGATCAAGCACCCGGTCAAGGAAAATGGCATCACGGCGGTAGCGGCCAATGTCATTGGCCTCGTTGAGATGCTGAAGAAGAAACATCCGGATATCATCCCGGTCGTCGACTTAAGTGTTGAAGGTGATTTCAATCAGTTTACCTTGGGCAGCGGTGAAGATGTCTGGCGCATGTTTTTCAAGGATATCTGTGACATTCCTTTGGAAGAAATCTACAGTTCAAAGAATGTCATCCTGGATCAGAATTCCAATATCAGCTTCAATCCTTACCTGATTGAGTTTGTCTATGGTGAAGGACGCAAACAGGTAAAGTTCAAGGATATACTTGAATATCAGGAAGAAGTAAACGATTATGTCTGCAATAAGCTGCAGGGTCTTTTCCCGCAAGACAAGCGAGTGCTCGGTGTTGTCGCCCGCGGCAGTGACCTGCTGATACTGAATGCGGCCAATAAGGATTACAGCTTTATCAGCAATGAGGAGCTTTTTGAAAAGGTCAAGGCACATATGAATGAAGGCGGCTTTGATTATCTGTTTTTAGCCACCGAAGATGTCAATGTGCT
>CADCOR010000041.1 GCA_902803055.1 uncultured Erysipelotrichaceae bacterium | reverse complement strand
CTGGGCAGCGTCTGATCGCCTGGGACAGATGCTTTCAGCGGATCTGAGTCAGTTCCACAACAGCCTGAACAGCCAGATGGCGCAATTTGATGCCAGGATCGATCTATCCGGCACGCAAAGCGAAAGCAGCGATGAGCGGATCCAGCGTCTGCGTCATGAATCGATCATGGGTGTTGAGACTTATGAGAGAAACGACGGTACCGTGCACGAGTATGATAACAGTGCCGACCGCGTATTCGAGAACAATCTTGATAACACGAGCCACTTTGGTACCCGCAATTATTATGATGACTATGTACCGGAAGGCTGGCACGAAATGAAGAAGAAACAGTAATGAAAAACTTAAGCAAAGGAATAATCATCCTTTTGGTCCTTGCGCTGTTTGGCTGTGCACCGAAAAACCTGAAAGTAAAAGCCGATGGTTTTGACAATGTCCACAAAGCCTATGCCAAGGGTGAGAGAGTAGAGATCTATTTAAGCAATATCGGTACCGACACCGACTACGCTTTCTATGTTGATGGAGTGGCTTATGATGCGCTTTATGATGCCGCCAAGGGCTATGTGATCAATTTTACAATGCCCGATCACGACGTCGAAGTCACGGTAAAAGCTACCAACTCGATGGATATGTCTGATCCGGCGGAAGGTGTCACCAGGATCCTCTATCAGCGGCTCTGGTTTTACGCTTTAGAAGGTGAAACCGAAGATAAGGAAAAAATAGCAGAAATCATGAATGCGCTGAACAGTCTGGTGATCAGCGATGAGAGCATCCCTGTTTCCTTTGAAGACAATGGCGAGCGTATTTTTGTTTACTATGATAACGGCGAGACGAAGACCTATTATTTTGAAGACAACTTTTATGTGGATACAGCCACCAACGATCATTACCTTATCATCAGCGGAATGAGAGAATTAAGGATGGCTGTATATGAACTTATAGGAGTAGAATATGTTGACTATTAACGACCAGAACACCAAGATGCCTTTATTTCTTTGTGAACTGCCGGAAGGCTTTACCTGTGAAGCTACCTTACAGACAAAAAACTTTTCGACAGGTCAGAAGCTGTATCCGCAGATGCATGCGCAGAAAGGCAGTTGTCAGATCTATTATCAGACCGGTGAATCTTATGTATATGAGAAAAGACCGATGGCCAATTTCTTCGGCGTGGCGCAAAGACATCCTTTGGGCAGTGTGAATGAATCAGGACTGATCTATGGCCAGCCTACAGCTTTGAAAGATGATCTTGATCAGGTTGCCGCCAACATCCTGCAGAAAAAAGTTGAAGCGAAAGATTATTATGATCCTTCCAAGACCGTTTACGAGAAGATCATCAGAATGAACAGGGAAGAGATAGACGGAATGATCGCCGAAGTTCAGATGGGCATGCAGGCAGTTGGCGTGTCTTTGGGTGTGATCTTCAGAAACTATCTGCACGATGGCGGCATCGGCGTCTATGAAGACGGCAAGAAGATCCTGGCTGTTTTTCTATCAAGAGTCGGTTCGGAAAACGACATCGTCTCAACGCCGGGCTTTTCGGAGAACATCACGGGCGAACCTTTTGGTCAGGCTTCGGACAGTATGGGACTGCTGACTTCAAACTGCAGTTGGAGAATTCCCTATGTCTGCTATATGATCAGCGAAGATAAAAAAGATCTTGGTACTTTCATGAACTTTGTCGACAGTGTGGAATTAAGCCAGGAATTAATGAATTACGTAAGGCAGCTTTCTCAACAGCAAAACGCCATAAATGCGCAAAGAGCCCGGCTGGAACAGATGGAGACGCAGGCGACGATCAACATGCTTAATGCCGCTCAGCAGCAGCGCTTTGCGGCTATGGATCGCCTTTCAGCTTCTTTGAGCCAGGACATGGACAACTTCCGCAGCAATCTCAACGCGAATATCGCTGCCAACGATCAGCGCTTTAATCTGGGCGGATCAGCTGGCGAATCGCTTGATGATCGAATCCAGCGCATGAGACACGAATCGATGATGGGTGTTGAGACCTATGAAAGAAACGATGGTTCAACGGTTGAGTATTCAAACATGGCCGATCGCGTCTTTGAAAACAATCTTGATTCCACGACTCATTTCGGTACCCATCACTAT
>CADCOR010000040.1 GCA_902803055.1 uncultured Erysipelotrichaceae bacterium | reverse complement strand
GCTATATAAAACACATAATAAAACACCTCAGTATTAACTGCAGAAACCATCACTTACCTGATATATATCAGGCGGAAACGTAAAAGCAAGCTTCTTAAGAAGCCCATAAGTCTTTAGCTTATGAGAGGTTCACTATTTAAATGGAATTAAAAGCAATAAGCAGAAGATGTGACCGCAGAGCGCAAAAAAGCTACTGATATAGTGGAGGGCGGGATAGATTAAAGAAAACAGCATATTATATGCTTAAAGTTATAAAATAAGGATATGAAGAAGATTATAAAGCTAATAATGATCCTGTCTCTGTTTTTGTTAATGGGCTGTAACAATACGGCAGACAGTGAAAGCAGGGCGGCAGAAACTGCTCAAGAGAAAGCCGAAAGCATTGCCGGGACTTATTATGTGATGAGCTGTAAGGATAAGGACGGTAAAGAGCTCAAGCTCGATTATGAGACTCTGCATCTCAACGAAGACGGAACGGGGATGTTTTTCCTGAATGGTGATGCCTATGAATTGAACTGGACCTGTGATAACGGCGTACTGGAATTTACCGATTCGGAAGGCGACAGCTTCAAGGGCAGCTATACTTCGGGAATGATCTATGGAACATATTTTGATGACATCACATATATGTTCACCGACAACTATGAGATCGCTTCAGGCATCTGGAACAATCAGGAAACGCTTGAAGAAGCGACCAAAGATCCAAGCCCGACCGTAAATATCCCCAGAAACTCGGAAGGAACTTACTTCTATAAGACGACTTTATATGAACCGAAGTATGGCATCAAGACCGCTAATACTTTAGTGCCTTATGGCTGGAGCGTGAGAGTGGATACGGAGTGGGGACTGGTCTCAACGATGTATCCCGCGGCCGCGACCGTGGTGCTGGTCTCACCGGACAATGACGCCTGCATCAACGTGAGATCGACCGATGCCTACATGATGATGGCACGTAACGGCAACTGGATAAAGGAAGGAACTTATTATGATCTGTACAACACCTTCCTGAACTACAGAAATGCCGGTGAATACAACGACCTCCTGTTAGGCAATCTTGGCTATAAGGGAACGATCATGAACAGGCAGGGACCAAGCTATGAATATCAGCTGGATCTCAATGGTGCAGCCAACACGTTGCTGGAGGCTCTGTCTTTGCCAAGCCAGGCGGAAGCACTGGAAGCCGAAGGATCGTTTGAAAAGACTTCCTATTTTATTACCCAGGGGGATGCCTATGAGGTCGAACTTGTTTCTTCAATCATCATGGCTCATGTCAGAGTCTTGGGCAATCAGGAATCGGTGGAATGGATCGTTCCGCAGACCGCAAGCTTTGTAGCGATGAACGAAGAGGCCTACAGCAGATATAAAGATATCTTCGATCTGATCGTTGCCAATACCTGTTTCTGTGAGAACTTTGTCTACGTCGTCCAGAAGAACGCAGCCTATCTCAACGATATGATGCATGCCTATCTGATGGAGAAGGCCTTCAACCCCAGCGGTTCTGATATCAAGAGCTGGAACGATTCCTATGTACAAAGCGAACAGGACAGATGGATCAACGCCTGGGATGATGTCATTACGGAAAGAGATACTTATACAACAACCGATGGCGAACAGATAAAAGTATCGACGCAATACGACGCTGTTTACCAGAACGGTGACACTATATACGCAGGTCCACAGACCGATCTGGGTGTGGACTGGACTCAATTGAACAAGGTGGAGTACTGAAATGAAATTTTTACTGAAAGGAACAATTATTCTATTGGCGGCAATTACTTTAAGCAGCTGTTTCGGCTATTACAAGATCAACTACGACAAAGACGACAGGGACATCGTATCCTGCCCAACAAGAGCGAAACCTGGACAGCTCGTCACGGTGGAAACCGTATCGGTAACAGATGCGGATCTCTACTGCTATCTCGACGGTGTCGAGCTCAAGCCGACAAGCGAAGGCATTTATCAGTTCACAATGCCTGAAAAGGACGTTGAGATCAAAGTAGTAGTGATTTCCAACGGTTTAGCTTAAGAAAGGAAAAGAAGATTATGAAATTAAATGATGGCAAATATACCTGGACCTATGATATGGACATGAAGCAGAACCGCTCGGTCTTAAATCTGGTCTTAAAGATCGTTACCGGTATCCTTGCCTTTATCTTTCTCTTTCTGGGCTTTCTGAGCTTAAGAGACGGAGATATGGAAACCTTCCTTGAGATGGGAGGTGTCGTGGCTCTATGTTCCGTCGTGATCATAGCGATCTGTTATCTGGCTTACTGGTGGACAACTAAAAAATTTGGCGGTGTCTATTCCTGGTGCTATGAAATGGATGAAGAAGGCATCCGCTACTGGCAGCCTGAGGAACAGGCCGCAATAGCCAAGGATATTGCGCGTACTTCAGCTGCGATCGGAGCGATGACCGGCAATGTCGGTCTGGCTGCTGCCGGTACCGCTAATGCGATAAATGATGAAAACACCGTTAAATTCTCCGGGGTGACCATCATGACTACCAACGAGAAAGAAGATCTGATCTCCTTGCATGCGATCGTCATGCATCACATGATCTACGTGAACAAGGAAGACTATGAATTTGTCCGCAATTATATCAGCGAACGCGTAAAACATTAAGAAAATGAAATATACAATTACAGATGAAAATACCGGGATCAGAATGATCAGTTTTGAACTGGCTAAAGGTTTTGCGGCCAAAGGCCACAGCGAGATCGAAGAGTTTCCTTTGAACGCCCGGCTGAAGCTGATCGCCGAACTAAACAAAGACAAATGTCAGATCCATTATGAGACCGGGGAATGTTATGTCTATGAAAAGATCAAAAGCCCCGAGCTCAAATACATGTATGTTCCTTACAACGACAATGGCCGCTATTATGCCAATGTCTATTCAATAAGCGAAGAACTTGATCGGATCGCTTTCAACGTTCTCAAGAAAAATGTAAGTCCTTCAGCGACTTATGAATTATCAGACAATCTGAAGAAAAAACTTGAGACAAGTGCGCAAAACATGGTGAATAACTTTGTGGCCGCTGTTAATCAGGCGGCCGGGATGGTTAACTTTCCGATCGGACACATCATCAGGAATTATCTTTGCGATGGAGACGTAAACATTTATGAAGAAAACGGTAAGATCTTAACGGTCTTTGCCTGGCGCCAGGGCATTGAATATGATGTGGTTACAGGAAGCGGATTAAGTGAAGAATTAAGTGATGTTCCTTTTGGTCAGGGAATGATCAGCCCTTATGCGCGCAATTCAAACTGTGAATGGGAAATGCCATGTTTTGTCTATATGATCAGTGAAGACAAAGCCGATCTCAAAGAGTTTCTGCAGTTCTTAGATACGATAACGCTGGAAGAAGATGTCCTGGCTTACAACACCCGCCTGCAGCAGCAGGTCGCAGCGAAAAATCAGATGCATTTCAATAATATG
>CADCOR010000039.1 GCA_902803055.1 uncultured Erysipelotrichaceae bacterium | reverse complement strand
TATAATACCAAAGGCGAAACGCTGTCCTGCCGCAATTATGATTATCCGCATCGCGTATCTAAGGAAGACAGATCTTTCAGCGGGCTTAATTTTGTCGTTCACTGCAAGCCTGAGGGCAAATATGAGTCCATCGGCATAGCTGATGCGGTATGGTGCGATCCGGGCAATCCCATGCTGACAAGAAATGGTCCGGATCAGAAAGATTTTATGTGAGTCTGCTTGATATCTTGTCTTATGAATGCGGCGATGGGATCAATGAGAAGGGACTCTTTGTCTCGGTGATGAAGGTTGACATCAGAGAAGGCGATCAGCCGGGCAGAATGGTGTCGAAGTTCAACGCTAAAGGGGATTGATAATTCTGTTATCTCCTCATATATTTATGATGCTATTCATCTTTTGATTATCAGAATATGGAAAGGATAGTTTGAAAAATGAAAAAAATAATCGTTATTATCTGTACCTTTTTGCTTTTAAGTATTGCAAATGGCTGTAAATCAGAATCGATTGAGACAAATGATAATAATATCCAGAACTCAACTGCAGAAGATAATACGCCAAACGATACTGTTGAGGAAAACAAGGACAAAATAATTTCTTATCATTTCGCTGATAAAGAAGAAGGAGTTGAACTCCTTATGTCTAATGATGCATATTTTGATGGATTCAGTAAAAATGAACTGGAATTCAAAATGCAGAAAAAAGATGCCACGATTGAGGAATACAAAGAGTTTGCCAAGAGTCAGGTTCTGGACTTCAGTGATGATCATAAAGCACTGATCGATGAGTACATGTCAAAAATCGAACAGATTATCATAACTAACGGGTATCATCTTCCGCAGCATGATGAGATTGTTTTTGTCTGCACGACCATGGAAGAAGAATGCGGCGTATCCGCCTACACACATGGAATACAGATCTATTTAGGGAACAAGGCTTTAGATCGATTCAGTTCAGCTGAAACAGTCGATTATACTCTGGATCTTTTGCTGGCACACGAATTATTCCATTGTCTCACCAGATGCAATCCTGATTTCAGAAAAGATATGTATAAAATAATACATTTCACTATACAAGATGAAGATTTTGTTCTCCCGTCAGCGGTAAAGGAATACTATATAACCAATCCTGACGTTGAACATATCGACGCTTATGCACAGTTTGTGATCGATGGCAAACCGTTTGATTGTTATATGGCACTGGTCACAAAGAATCATTTTGAAAAGAAAGGCGATCTTTTCTTTGATACAGCAACAGCAGCTTTGGTACCTGTTGATGGTTCAGAGAAATATTATTATCCTGAAGATGCTGCCAATTTCGATGATATTCTGGGCAAAAACACCGATTACACTATCGATCCGGAGGAATGCATGGCTGATAATTTTGCTTATGCGATAGTTTATGGCTTGAATGGTCAGGATGGCAAGGGATATAACAGTCCGGAAATCATTGAAGGCATTATTGATTATTTGAAACAATAATGCTGGTTTCAATACAGCATAGCGAGAGTTATAAAATCAGTATTGTGAAATAATGAGTTAAAAAGGACAGCAGTATGATTCTTTACCACACATCCAATCAGGAGATCAGAAAACCGGATATTCATCACGGCAGGAAGAATGCCGATTTCGGCTGGGGTTTTTACCTGACACCGGATAGGGAGTTTGCCTGCCGCTGGGCAAAAGACGAAGCGATCGTCAATATCTATGAGCTTGATCTTGATGACTTGAGTGTCCATCGTTTTTCCCGCAGCCCCGAATGGTTTGAATATATTTTCTATAATCGAAGATTGCAGGATGGTCTTAACACCGATGTTGTGATCGGGCCGATTGCCAATGATACGATATTTGATACATTGGGTATTATCAGCAGCGGCTTTCTCACAAGTGAACAGGCCGCAAAACTGCTGATGATAGGTCCGGAGTATACTCAGCTGGCTATCAAAACAGAAAAGGCGGCCGCAAAGCTCAAATGGCTCGGTGCAGATAAAATAGAACGGGCAGATGTCAAAACCAGAAAAGCTGAGCAGGAGGCTTATCAGGAAAAACTGGCAGAAGAGCTGGAAAAAATCCTGGATGGCGATAAAGAAAATTGACCGGCCAGCTTGCTTATGCGTGAATATATGTCTAGGTAGAAAAAATGAACAAGAAGACTTTAGAAGAGCTTAATGAAGAACTGCTTTCAAAGATCAGCAGTGGAAGCCTCGGACAATATAGAATGAATATTCTTGATCTTATGGTTCCGTATTATCGTTCCTGTTATCCGGAAATTGGTCTGAATGATTTTATTAACAACGTTTTCAGAAAATCCTATCCAGAATATCATCTGGAAGCATCAAGCGAAGAAGATATTGCTGAGGTAAGAGAATATATTGCCCATTACTGTGAATAGGGCAGTTTAAGAAATTCCTGTCAGTTTACTGAATAAAGCAGTGGATTATATTTGATCTGCTGCTTTTATTTTGCAAAAAGAGTTATATACCAATGTTAACCGGTATTGGTTATAAACATAAATAAGTTTGAAGATGTTTACGGTTCCATCTTATGACTTATTGGATGCTTTTCTTTAATAAAATAGAAAAAAAGGTTTAAAATAATTCTATAGATTTTATAGACAATTAAGAAGGATCAGCCATGAAAAAGATAACAGCTCTGTTTTTTGCCGTAATTATTCTGCTTCAGATGAATCAGGTTTCCATAGCTGCCGAAAGGCCGGAAACTAAGAAACTGGTTATTACGGTCACAAATATCGATACCTCAGCTTTGTCTGACTTATCACGGCATTTTACTACGGAAATCAAAGTTGATGGTGTTGCTTCTTCCAGTGTAAAGATCATCGGTGAAAAATGGCTCAGGCCTGAAGAGTTCATCATTGCCGGTAAGAACATTCCGATAACTGATGGCATTTATAGCTATCAGCTGAGGATCAGATCGGATGGAACACTCGATTTTAATAATGATCTGGAGATCTTATATCAGGGAATTGATGGCAGATATAAACTTGATTACACCATCGATGAGACTGATAACCACATCATGGTCGTTACAGGAACGTTCAAAAACATTATTACGCAAAGTCCGGCATTGGATACACTTCCTGGAAGAGGGAAGGAATGGGTTCAGGATAATTTCAGCGATGATTCATATTTCTATGAACTCAATCTCAGAACTAAAGAAGGCTTTACTATGAAAAACAGACTGCAGTTCCTTTTCAGGTCAACGCCGTGTGTTTATTCAGTTGATTATATGTACGAACTGCTCAATGACGGGCATACGCTGACTGTTAATGGTGCAACCGGAAGTGATTTTGCTTATTATGGCCGGATAGTCGCAAGAAAGCAGGCTGTTGATAATATTCTGGATAACGCAGATGATTATCGTCCTTATATCGCCGAGATTGCGGAGAGGAACAAGGAAGTGTTCATCAAAGCGGTTGATAGAGCAGAATCGATCACCGGCATCTCTGGCCAGGAAGCAGTCAGCCGAATTGAAGAGATCGTGAACGAACATAAAGAAAACGTAAGCGAGATTGTAAACAATATTGATGTTTCTGAGATTCAGGATCGCGTAAGCAGTTTCTTTGGCGGGTTCGGGTATTAATCGTAATATACAGCTTAAAAGCCTTTGTGAATAAGGCTTTTATTCTGCTTATATGTCTTAAACCTGATTGTTCTGTCTGTGCTGGACAATATAGAATCATTCATTTGCGGCTTTTGCATAATCGTTGATGAAATAAATGATAGAGATCATTTCTATATTATGGCGAATTCACTGACTGTCGTTTTCAAATCACAGAATAAAGGCTGAATGATTATAGTTAATAATTTCACAAAATGATATACTTATATTGTATTTTTTTC
>CADCOR010000038.1 GCA_902803055.1 uncultured Erysipelotrichaceae bacterium | reverse complement strand
GTCTGACGGGTAGAGAACTTCTCAATGATTGTCGTATTGAATTTCTTCATGTCGTTGTCATAGAGGTCCACATTGAGTTTCCAGTAGACATGATTCTTCAGACGGGCATCACGCGCGAAGCGGACAAAGCTTCCGTCTTTGATTTTGACTAAAGCGACATCACCGTTGGATACAGCCTTTTTGATCAGGTTTTTATCGGCGTTGAGATCATAGTAGGAGTACACGGTGGAGAGCAGAAAAACGAATAAAACAAAGCCGAAGATCACCGGTATCCCGTTGTCAGCCCATTTATCTCTGGTCAGTATCAAAGTGACGATACAGAGTATGTCAACCAGTACAACAATTGCCAATAGAATTGTCGATCTTTTATATAGTTTCAGCTGCATAGAATATCCCTCTTTTCTTTAGAATTTTATCATTTAAATATGATTATGTGAATTGTGTGATAATTATGTGAAAATTGTTGAAAGCGGTATCTTAAAGTAATAAAATGAATTTATAAGGAGGCTTAAATTATATGAGCAATTTAATGTTAGGCATAATTCTGGGCTTATGGTCTGGTGTGGCTATGGTCCTGAATTTGTCCGGTTTAGGTGTTCGTACTCCTATAATTACAGGATTGCTGGCTGGTTTATGCTGCGGTAATGTTGGCATGGGCTTACAGGTTGGATCTGTAATGCTGATCAACAGCTTGGGATTCTATACTTATGGTGGTGCAACAATTCCTGACTTCATCACTGGATCTATCTTCGGTACAGTTGTTGGAGCTAAAACAGGAAACGTGGATGCAGGTATCGTCGTAGCTCAGGGTATCTCTCTGTTAATGTCAGAAATGGATATCTTAGGCCGTGCTACTACTACTGTATTCCAGCACATGGGTGAAGCAGCTCTTGCTCAGAACAACATCAAGAAGTTTGAAACAGCTACTCTTATGGGTACACTTCCTTGGATTCTGTCAAGAATGCTTCCAGTCTTATTGGGAATGATCCTGATCGACAACGTTGTAGCATTAACAAACTTCGCTACTTCTATTGAATGGATCGCCAATGGTTTAAGAGTTGTAGGTAAGGCTTTACCGGCTGTCGGTTTCGCTCTGTTGCTTTCCTACATGGATCTCAAGAAATACTGGCCATTCTTCATTATCGGTTTCGTTCTCTATGCTTACGCTGGTATGAACACAATAGCTCTTGCTTTAGTAGGTTTAGCAGCTGCTAGTTTCTTTGTTGAAGGAGGTAAAGAGTAATGTCTAAAAAATTATCTCAAGCCGCTTTAAAGAAAGCATGCAACAGACATAACTGGGCATTGCAGTGGTGCTGGAACTATGAAAAGATGCAGGCTGCTGGCTATGCATACGCAATGGTTCCGGTAATTAAAGAATTATACGATGGTGAAGAAGAACAGTGCAGACAGCTCGAAAGACATATGCAGTTCTACAATACTCACCCAGGATCATCAGCATTGATCATTGGTGCAGGTATTGCTCTTGAAGAAGGCGGACAGCCAGAAGTTCACGACAGCCTGAAGGTTGCCTTAATGGGTCCTTTAGCTGGTATCGGTGATACTATTCAGGCCGTATTAGTTACTCCTCCATTCAACATCATCGCTGCCGGTCTGGCTAATGAAGGTTCAGCAATCGGAGCTATCTTAGCTTCTTCTCTGCCATTATTAGTTTTATTCATCCTCAGATGGCCATTATTCAACTATGGCTACAAACAGGGTGCTAATGTCATCAACGACGTATCAGGCGCTGGTGCTCTCGACAAGCTGCAGGTTGGCGCAAACATCCTCGGTGTTACCGTAATGGGTGGTTTCGTACCTTCAATGATCGGTGTTACACTGCCGGTTAAATTAGGTAAAGACCTGACAATTGATGGTGCTACTGTTGAAGCTAAGACTTTACAGCAGGTATTGGATGCTATCTTCCCATACTTAGTACCATTGGCACTGACTTTCGGCTGCTACTACCTGATCAAGTATAAGAAGATGTCTCCATTGACAGTCATTCTTATCCTCTTCGTAGTAACATTCGTTTTAGGTGCTATCGGCTGGATGGCTTAATCATTTTTAAAGCTTAAAACACAGAAATACGCAGGTCTTTGGATCTGCGTTTTCTTTTTGTTTTTATGGTGTTTCTATCTTGATGTAAGCGCTTAAATGAGTGATAATTATTTATAGAAATACGGAGGATTTCATAATATGATTAAACATTTACGAATCGATAACAGATTGATACACGGTCAGGTTGCAGTAACCTGGATGAACTCAATCGGTGCTGACAAGATCATCGTCTGCAATGACAAGGTTGCGGCTGACCCAATTCAGAAGATGGCTTTACCGATGGCTGCCAGAGGCAACACTGTATATGTATTTACCATAGAGGAAACAATCAACTACGCCAAGGAACATCCGGAAGAGACAATGTTTGTCATCTGCAAGTTCCCAAGCGATGCTTTAGCTATTCTGGAATCAGGACTTGAAGTACAGGAAGTCAACGTTGGCAATGCTGCTCCGATTCAGGGTACGACCTACAAGATGGTCACCAAATCCATCGCTGTCACGGAAGATGATGCCAAGATTTACCGCAAGATCGCTGAACTGCGCGGCGGTGTGCTCAACAGCAGACTTACCACAATGAATGAGACAGAAAACTTCCTCGAACTCTTAAGCAAGAACGGTCTGTAATCGAAAAACATAATCATTCAAGGAGCTGGAAACAGCTCTTTTCATTTGTGCTAGAATGGATAGTATGGAAGAAAACAGAGTATATGAATTTGTACCGGTCGAAGATGTTAAACCGCAGGGGACTTTTGTAAAGGCAATCTGTTTCAAACCGAAAAGAGCGACCATCATCTGTCTGATCATCGGCATCGCCTTCATGTTCTGGAATAACATGTTTGCGCGTTTCTTGGGCATCTTCTTTATTGCGATGTCAGCAGCAGTATTAAAGATGGTCAATGATCACAAAGTCATCGATATCTTTGATAAAGGGGTCATGGTCTATGGTGATGATGAAAACAGGACGGCCTGCTTTATCAGCTATGACGAAATCGTTGAGTGGAATGTGAGTCATGAAAACGGTCATGACACGATCTATTTCGATCTGGGTGACAATATCAAGATCTACAAGGATTCCTTTGAAGCCGATACGGCTTTCCGTACTTTGAATCAGTATATGAAAGAAAAAGAAAGCGGCTATATCCGGGCTCAGAAGGCCAGGGAAATCCCGTTTTCCATTAATAGAGCAATTAATAATATAAGAAAAAGATTCTTTAAATAGTAATCAGATTTCTTCAAGGATCGCAATGATCCTTTTTTTGGTTTCGACACTTAAGGTATCGGTAAACATCTCATAGGTGATGTATTCAAAATCAAGCGGCAGGACATAAGGACCATAACCGTTGGAATAGCTGACGAGAAGTTTTTTGTCGAGATCCAGATAATTCAGATAGTGAGAGAAGATCTCATTCGGGAAGAAGATCAGTTCGACGCTGCCTAAAGCCAGGGCGACGATATTAATCTTTTCATTTGGCTGGCCAAAGATCTGATTGTTTTTCTTTTCCAGCTTGGCTCTTTCGATCTGACCAAGTCTGATCGTTTCCTTTTCTCTTTCGGAAAGATTCTGACGGATCTTTGACAGATCAATCGGGGTGAACTCGTGTTCGAATTCGACTGGGAAGGCTCTGTAGACGAGTTTTAATGGAACTCTGTTGACTTTCTTTTCGTAAAGCGAAGTGATATCGATCAGCAGGTTATTGCCAAGCTCCATGACATCTTCATAGTTCTGACCCTGTCTGACAAAGCG
>CADCOR010000037.1 GCA_902803055.1 uncultured Erysipelotrichaceae bacterium | reverse complement strand
GGTGCCTATGACCTGGGCAAGGAAAAGATCCTGGGGACCATTGAAGAAGGCAAGAAAGCAGATCTGGCCGTCATTGACGGTGATATCTTCAATACAGCGCTTGAGCATATCAGGAAACTTAAAGTATGTCTGACCATCTGTGATGGTAAGATCGTATATGTAGGAGAAGAATAATTATGGCTGTTTCATATTTCATGGGTATCGATACCGGGACCAATTCCAGCAAAGGCGTACTGATCGATGATCAGGGCAATGTTGTAGCTCAATACTCCACATCCCATTCCATGAGTAATCCGTCACCTGGTCATTATGAACACGATGCGGAAAAGGACTGGTGGGGCGATTTCTGCATCATTTCCAGAAAACTGCTCGAGCTCAGCGGGATCAAGGCAGATAAAGTCAAAGCTCTCGGGACCAGCGCTTTAGGTGCTGACTGCCTGCCGGTCGATGAAAGATGCCGACCGCTGCGCAAAGCTATCCTTTATGGGATCGATGCCCGGGCGACTGACGAGATCGATCAGCTTACCAAAATGTATGGCGATGAACAGATCAGAAAATGGTATGGCCGCCCCTTATGTTCGAGCGACGTTATGCCAAAGATCCTCTGGATCAGAAACAAGGAACCTGAGGTCTATGCGAAAACATACAAATTCATTACAGCTTCAACATACCTCACAGCCAAACTTACCGGAAACTATGTCGTAGATAAATTCCTTGGCCTGGCCAGTTTTAATCCTTTATATGATCCCAAGACCTATAGACCAGTCGAAAAATACTGTGCTCCGATCTGTCGGCCTGATCAGCTGGCCGAGATCCACGAAGCCACAGATGTCGTCGGCTATGTCACTCCTGAGGCGGCAGAAGAGACCGGTTTAAAGGAAGGAACACCTGTTCTGACCGGAACAGATGATTCCGGCGCTGAAGCCATCAGCGTCGGTGTCGTTTCCCCTGGCAAGATGATGATCCAGATCGGTTCATCAGTCTACATGATCCTTGGGACTACCGGACTGATCGACGATGAGAGACTCTGGCGTGAAGAATTCATCGTACCTGGCCTTTGTGATATCTCAGCCGGTACCAATACCGCCGGATCACTGACCAAATGGTATAGAGATACCATCTATCCCGATGCTATGAAAAAAGAAGCAGAAGAAGGTGTTGATGCCTATCAGGAAATGATGAAAGGCGTTGATGAGATAAGACCAGGCTGTGACGGGCTCATTACCCTTCCTTACTGGGCTGGCGAAAGGACACCGATCAATGACCCGCAAGCCAAAGGCATCCTGTTTGGTCTGACCCTGTCTCACACAAGAGCGCATATCTATCGCAGCGCCTTAGAGGCTGTAGCTTTTTCCATCAACCAGCAGTTAAAACTGATGAAAGATCACGATATCCCGATCGATCAGATCTTTGTCACAGGCGGTGGAACACTAAATCCGGTCTGGATGCAGATAATCGCCGATGTCTTAGGCATCAGTATCAGTTCACCGGCAGTCAATATCGGTGCCAGCTTCGGTGATGCACTGATGGCCGCTTCGGCGATATCCTATCCCGGCTTTGAAACATATGACAGTCTTCTGAAATACATCAGGCCTGATAAGACCTATATCCCCGATATGGAAAAACACGAGATCTATAAAAAATATCAGAAGATCTATGACGATCTTTATGAAGCCAATAAAGACCTGATGCACAGGGTCGATGAACTGGCAAACTCCCGATCAGCAGCAGACTGACTTAAAAGCTCAGTATATTCATATCCCCTTTTTAAAAGCACTCCCTGTCGATACAAGGAGTGCTTATTATTTTTTGACTGTGATCAATCCAGAGGATTGAGATTATCTTCGATCTGTTTTCGTGAAATGCCATATTCTTCAGCCACTTCAAATATGGTCTTTCCGGAACTCAAAGCTTTCTTTACGATCTGGCTGGCCTTCTCATAACCGATGAGCGGTACCAAAGCGGTCGCTAAAGATGCTGAATGTTCAACATTATAGGTGCATCGATCTTCAATGATCACCAGGCCTTTCAGACAGTTATCAACGAAAGTCGTGATCGTATTGCTCAATACATCGATCGACTCAAATAACTGGAAAAGCAATACCGGCAGAAAAGCATTGAGCTCGAGCTGTCCTGCTTCGGCCACCATCATGACCGTGACATCATTGCCGATCACTAAGAACGCGGCCTGATTGAGGGTCTCCGGAATGACCGGATTGACTTTGCCGGGCATGATCGAAGAGCCGCTCTGTTTATCCGGAAGATCATACTCCCGATAGCCCGAAACAGGTCCGCTGGACAGCAGTCTGAAATCATTGGCCATCTTGGATAAAGAAAGTGCACAGACTCTGATCTCCGCAGAGACGCTCGCAAAATCATCGACGTTCTGAGTGCCGTCATAAAGATTGTAGAACTGCGATAATTCATAACCGCTGAGTTCAGATAAACGCTTGACTATGTTCTCGTGATAATACCTGTTGGAAGCGATACCGCTACCGATAGCTGTGCCGCCCAGATTGACATGGCGCATATACTTGAGCACATTTTCGATCTTAGTGATCGAACGGCCGATCATGGAGCTGTAGGCTTCAAAGCTTCGGGAAGCTCTCATTGGGACAGCATCCTGAAGCTGCGTCCTGCCAAGCCGATATAAGTTTTCATACTCAACAGCCTTTTTGTCCAATTCCTTTTTCAGATATTGCAAGGCCCTGATCAGATCTTTTGCCTTGTCCATCACGGTAAGGCGGGCGGCCGTCGGAATGACATCATTAGTCGACTGATGCAGGTTCACATCATCAAGCGGATCGACCATTTCATACTGGCCGGCTTTACCGCCGAGTTCAATGATAGCAAGATTGGCGATGACTTCGTTGGCATTCATGTTGGCACTGGTCCCGGCTCCGCCCTGGATCAGATCAACGATAAAACTGTCAAGATGTTCGCCATTCATCACCTTGTCACAGGCTTTGATGATCGCAGCAGCTTTTTCTGAATCAAAATCGTTATTTTCCTTATTCACCGTCGCAGCTGCTTTTTTGACCAAAGCGATGTTTCTGATGAATGCAGGATCCATTCCCCTTTTGGTTATCGGGAAGTTTTCTCTGGCTCTATAGGAATGGATGCCATATAAGGCATCATCTTCTATTTCAACCGTTCCGATGAGGTCTTTTTCGATTCTGCTCATGATCAGTCCTTGATATATCGCTTCCAGATCGCGATCGCATTGGAATTGACGAGAAGGTCTTCGATCTTTATTCCTGCCGGGCAGATATCAACACAGGCCAGCGACTTGCCGCAGCCTTCGTAAACATATCTGTTATATGTTTTTGATACTTCTTTCAGATCTGACTTGTTCAGTTCGTTGATGATCCTGGACAAAGGCATAGCTCCTGCCATGCCGGTAAAGCCATTGTTGGCCATATAGTTAGGGCATACCTCGAGGCAGCATCCGCATTGCAAACACCTTGATGCTTCATAAGAGAGCTCGTTTCTCTTTTCATTCACAAGAGCTTCACCTTTAAGATAAACTTCCATCATCTTCAGATTCTCTGACATGATGCCGCGATCAACGATCAGATCCTCAACAAGCGGAAATTTCTTTAATGGTTCAAGTCTGATATGATCACCATAATCAGCTAATCTTCTGGCACAGGCCAGACCAGGCTTGCCATTAATAAGCATGGCACAGGCTCCGCATTTTTTCTGCAGACAGCTCTGTTTGAAAGCGATCTTATCGGCAGGATTGCCATCGATGTCTTTCAGATCGTCTATAAGATTCAGATTGTTCAGCATCGTCGCAACAGTCTGCTTTTCATCATCATACTGGTATTCGAATTTCTGAACGTATGACTTATCTTCATTCTTTTTATGACGCAGTATTTCAACAATCATCTTGCCTTACCTCCATCGAGATCCACATATTCAATTCTGATATCGCCATCATATGATGCGACAGCTGTCTTCCTGAAGCTTTCATCTGTCTCAGGATAATCTTCACGATAATGAGCACCTCTCGATTCTTTTCTGTCTAATGCACTGACGAGCATTGCCTTGGCTAAGACCGTCTTGGCAAACTGAACTTCTTTAAGGTTTTCCATCAGCAGCTGATTGATCTTTTCGATCGCATCACTTATACCATCTTTATTTCTGACGATGCCTAAACCAGAAAGCAGAATATCCCTGATCTTTTCTGAATAGGAATCGTTAAGTTTCTGATAATCATTATCAGTTTCTTTAAGTTCATTATTATCATCCTGAACAAGCCTGCTTCCAATCACCTTGCCGCCATAGATGGCACCTAACAGGGAGTTACCGCCCAAACGGTTTGCGCCATGATACTTGCAGGCACATTCACCGGCTGCATAAAGATTATCGATATTGGTCCTGTGATCATTGTCGACCCTGATGCCGCCCATGAAGTAATGGATACCCGGTTCGATCGCAAATGGTTTTTCAGCTATATCGACCTTGATATAATCCAGCAATTCCTCACGCATATCCGAGAGCCTTCCTGTCCAGGCACTCTTGTCGATGCCGGTCATATCAAGATAAATGCCTTTGCACGAATCATCATTCATGATCTTATAGATCGTCCGGCTGGCTACATCTCGCGTGACCAGATTCTTAAGTTCCGGATAGAGATCTTCCATGAAATAATATGGTTCGCCATTGCGATATGTCAGGAAACGTCCGCCTTCACCGCGGGCTGCTTCTGAGACTAACAGTCTCTTGCCGCTGATGTTGATGGTCGTTGGATGATACTGGATCATTTCAAGATTTGCCAGTTCAAGGCCTCTAAGGAACAGCTTGCTTAAAAGAAGTCCGCTGTTATCTCTTGAACCGGTCGTGAGTCCCGGGAACATACCGGTGAGACCACCAGTGCAAAGCACGACCGGACCATACAGTTCATAAGCCTTATCGGTGTAGAGATCGCGCATCTTGAGACCGCGGCAGCTGCTGTTTCCGATCAGAAGATCATAGACTTCATGATGATCAAATCTTCTGATGAGTCCCTTGACTTCATATTTTCTTGCTTCATCGATCAGAGCATTCATCAGCATCTTGCCGGTCGAAGACTTTACATAAGCTGTTCTCTTTTTCTTCTGACCGCCGAAGTTTCTTAAGACAATCTTTCCATCCTTGCTTTCAAAAGGCACACCAAGCGATTTAAGCCAGTAGACGATATCAACGGCATTTTCGGTCAGCCCTCTGATCGCACTTTCTTCACCTAAATAAGCTCCGCCTTTTAAAGTATCTTCAAAATGCAAGGAGATGTCATCATCTTCACCCATTGTATTCAGGGCTGCATTGATACCGCCTTCAGCCATGACAGACTGAGCACGATTTGATTCCTGTACAGAAATAAGATTGCAGCTGATATTTCGATAAGCCAGATTGATGGCTGCTGAAAGCCCGGCTAATCCTGATCCTACTATATTGATCATCTTATTTCCCCCTTATATGTGATATGACAGTATAGATGCTGCCGCTAAGTGCAAATATAAACACGATGAACAGTATTATATTGGCTATCTTTTCTTTTTTATCAATATTCCTTACGCCCATTGCAATCAGCAAAGGACGGACATTGCTTTTAAGATGCGCAAAGACAGCGATGATCAGCAGCGGTGTAGCCATGCGAAGCGGTTTTGGCGCTGACGCCATCCGCGGGACGCCTTGTGCATTCTTGGACATCAAAAAGGCATGCATAAAAGCCAGAACGATGATAAACATACCGCTGACCCTTCTGTTCCAGAACTGTCTGTTTTCCTTATTGTATCTGGCCTTGGTCTTCATACCGGCCTTTTCTGCCCTGATCGTGATGATCATACTGATAACCGCATGCACAGCCACAAGTATGAGTAAAGACAAAGCCAAAGGCTTGATGACGCCAGTCCCTGCCCCGAACAGATACAGACCGCCAAAAATGACATGATCAAGCAGCAGTATCAGTATTATAAGCACCAGAATTGCATTGATTTTTCTCATGGTTCACCCCGCTTTTCATACTTCAGCGAGCTTTTAAAGCACTGCCTGAAGTATTCTTATTATAACCTAAAAGCCATCCTGCATCTGTCCACAATGTTCATATCTCATAACATTCATACCGACATAAACCATTTTTCCTTCTTCCGTCTGTTTTTGTTAGAATTTAGATAGATGGAAACCAAACTAACCAGCAAGGAACAGGAATTCTATACCTGTTTAAAAAGAAAGCTGATCTTCAGCAGTATTGAAATCAGAACCAAGATCTCGCTTGCCGATCTGTGCAGTGAAAGAAATGATATTGTTTTTCATTTCGGCAAAGATCGGGAAATCATCAGCGATGTTATCATCGATTTTGTGCTCTACAAAAATGGCAAGGTCATTTCCTGTGTTGAGATTTTTGACGAGCCCGATGAGCTGGAAAACAAACGCGGTGAAAATATGCTCAAGGATCTCTTGTTCTCCAGACTGGGCTACGAATACTTCAAGGTCGTTGATCTGGAAAAAATAAACCAGGCAGCCGCCATCGTCAAGGAAAAAACGCTTGCCGCTTTGAAAAGCAAAGACAGATAATCACTTTTAACTATAGGACTATAAATTTATGAAAAAACTGAAAACACCTCACATCATCATTATGGGAGCTATCCTGTTTGTGCTCCTGTTCATATGTATCATCGGTCTTCTTTTCCGCAAGCCGAAAGAAGAAACACCAACAGAAGCGGTCGTTCCCGAAGAGGTGATCGCTGTCGATTACAGCAAGATCGAATCGATCAGCGGCAAGTACAGCTATGAAGATGAACATTTCACCAGCAGCTTCGGCATCGATGTCTCAACTTTTCAGGACAAGATCGACTGGAAGAAGGTTAAAGACTATGGCGTAGAGTTTGCGTATCTGCGCATCGGCAGACGCGGAGCGACAACCGGCAATCTCTATCCTGATGATTTTTTTGAAGCCAACTACAAAGGTGCCAGAGACAACGACATCAAGGTCGGCGTCTACTTCTTTTCACAAGCCATAAACGAAAAGGAAGCCGTTGAGGAAGCGGATTATCTTTTAAAACTCCTTGGTGATAAGAAAGTCGACTTCCCGATCGTCTATGACTGCGAGGAAGTCTATCTCGACGATGAGACACCGCGTACCACTAATGTCACTAAAGAACAGTTCACCGCGAATGCCCTTGCCTTTATAAGACATCTTGAAGCGAAAGGCTATACCTGCATGATCTATACCTATCAGTACTGGGCAGAGAACTTCTATGATATGGAACAGTTAAAAGATTATCCGCTCTGGTATGCTCAATACGATGTCAAAGCTCCTGATTTTGCCTATCCGATCACGATCTGGCAATATTCACACACCGGCACGATCAATGGTATTGAAGGAGCTGCCGATATGAATATCATGTTCATCAGGAAGGATATCAGTGAATAATGAGTGACTTCAAAGAAAAGCTCACTGATTTCTACAACAAGTTCAACGAAGATAAGCGCTTATTGC
>CADCOR010000036.1 GCA_902803055.1 uncultured Erysipelotrichaceae bacterium | reverse complement strand
TTTTCAGCGATACCGGTCTTTCTGTTTGAAGGAGCTATAACTCTGCTGGCAAGACTGGTGGCACCGATCATGACTGATCTGGCGATCACATATCTCTCTTTGATCGGTTCGATCCTGATCTTCTGTGTCGGTATCAATCTGGTCTGGGGAAAGATGGTCAGAGTCGCAAACATGCTGCCGGCTATATTGCTGGCGGTACTGGCAGCTTATCTGCCTTGGACATTTTAAAATAATATGACTGTTACAAAGATATCTATTAAGGACGATGATTCTTTAAGAGAACTCATCGATGCGGAATATGAACAGGCATCTGATCTGAAGATGTGCCGCTATGCCGTGGCCTTAGGCAGGCATGTTCTTGAACTGGTCAATTTTCCTGAAGAGCAAAGAAAAGTGATCAGCAGAAATTTAAAGGTTAATGAAGCGTGGCAGAAAGGTGAGGCAAGTCTTCACGAACTGCGTGAAGCATCCTTCCGGATGCATCAGCTGGCCAAAGAAAACAGCCTGGGTTTATATAAGGCGGCTTTAAGAGCGATCGGTCACGCCATAGCGAGCGGACATGTGAAGGAACATGCGATAGTGGCTTCTGACTATGCGATCAAAGTGATCAATATCCTGTTTCCCGGTGATATGGAAGCGGTCAGAAAAGAAAGGCAATGGCAGCTGGAACAGCTTAAAAAAACGCAATAAGAAACAAGAGGGGTTTGGCATGACTGACAAAAATAACAGAAAAGCATTATCAGAAGATGAGCTTGCAGATGTTGATGGCGGATTCTTTGAGTTCGAAAAACAGAAAGAAATAACGTGCCTGGAGGATCTTGAAGGCAGATTGTGTCAGATCTGCGGAGAGGGGTTTAATCTTTCTCGTGCTTTGGAAAGAAGGCCGTGGGAGTATCTGGAGTTCCTGTACAAACAGGGCAAGATGTTCTGTCCGCAATGCAATATGGAGTCAAAACTGGAAGATTTCATAAGTCACCGATAAGAACAATCAGCAGACAGATCAGCGATAGAAACAGATGCAGATCTGTTTTTTGGTTATATTGACAGAGAAATAAATGAATAATTGTTAAAATATAATCCGATGATACTCAATACAGGAAATAGAACAGATATTCCGGCTTTTTACAGCAAGTGGTTCATGAACAGAGTCCATGAAGGTTTTGTCATGGTCAGAAATCCGTTTGCGCATAACCTGGTAAGCAGATATGTGATCGATCCCAAGGTGGTCGATGTCATGGTTTTCTGCAGCAAGAATCCCACCCCGATGCTTAAATATCTGGATGAGCTCAAGAAATACAGGATGTTCTGGTTTGTGACGATCACGCCTTATGGCAAGGATATTGAAGAAAGAGTTCCGGATAAAGACAAAGTGATGGATGCCTTTATAGAGATTTCCAAGAAAGTCGGACCGAAAGCTATGAGCTGGCGCTATGATCCGGTATTTATCTCTGAAAAGTATAGCAAGGAATTTCATTATAAAAGTTTTGCCAGGATGGCTGAAAAGCTGGAAGGCTATACGAAACAGGTCGTGATAAGCTATATCGATCTCTATGAAAAGACCAGAAAGAATTTCCCTGAAGCAAAAGAAGTGGACAAAGCCGATCAGATCGAAATGACCAGATTTTTTGTCGAAACAGGCAAGAAGCACAACATGACGATCAGGCTCTGCCACGAAGACAAAGAGCTGGCACGCTATGGTGCTGATGTGGAAGGGTGTTTAAGCAAGAAGGTATTGGAAGAAGCGATCGGCGAAAAACTGCTGATCAGAAAGACGGCTGATGCCAGACAAGGCTGCAGCTGCTTACTGAACAATGATATCGGCGCTTATAACAGCTGCGGTCATCTGTGCAGATACTGTTATGCGAACTTTGATCGCCGACTTGTTGAGGCCAACATGGCAAAGCATGATCCGAACAGTCCGTTGCTGATCGGGGATCTTGAAAAAGGCGACGTCATAAAGGAAGTCGAACAGCGATCGATCATCGATGATCAGATAGCGCTGTTCTGAGAAAAAAACAAAAGGCTGAAAAAACAGCCTTTTTGAATAAGCAATGAAAGAATTTGTGTTTAGAAATACATTTCCTTGATGTAGGCAGCTACAGTCTGAACTTCCTGTTCATCGCTGAGATAACCTCTGATCAGATCAACAGCTTCATCATAAGTGATGCCTTCGTACTGGGAAGCCATAGTCGGATAGAACGCACTGATCAGCTGTTTCCAGTTACCAGGCAATCTGCCGCCGCTTATCTGAGCAGCTAACTCATCATTCAATTCAAATTTTTTAACATCGGACATTTTGATATTCGTCCTTAGCTAATCGTTCGTATTTTTGTACGCAGTTAAATTATAAGAAGGCAAAAGATCAATTGCAAATAAATTATCTGATACAAGAGACGAGCCAGCCGACGATCAAAGCGGGAATAAGCGCGAAGATGACGCCCGGAAAAAGCATCCCTTTGACATGAAACCATTTCTGATGATAGGCCTCATCCATGTGCTCCGTCCCCTCCAGACGGAACATCGGCAGATTCGCAAACAAGATCCAGTCAAGAAAGAAGGTATCGTAGATGCCGATCCAGATCATCAGCCCAAAAGCCAGCAGAAAGCCTTCCTTAAAGGTCCTAGCCCCCGCCAGCAGGGCACAGCCATACAGGATCAGGATAAAAATGAGTATACCGCAGCCTTTAGTGAGAAGGACGTTTTTGGATCTGTAGGATGTATCGACTCTTTCGTGAGTCTTGAAATATTCTTCCTGGATATCAGGCGGATAATTGTGAATACTGCCGATACTGTATTTATTATTGCCGCCATAGTTTATGAAAACGAGTGCCGTGAAGATCCCGGCAAAGACAAGCATTTCGATCAGAATGATCCACCATTTCATATCAGTGCCTCCTGTTGAGTTAGTGATTGCTAACTACAGGAATATTTTATC
>CADCOR010000035.1 GCA_902803055.1 uncultured Erysipelotrichaceae bacterium | reverse complement strand
TTTGCTACTTCCACATCTGATTTGCAATCAGCTATTTTTTCTTTTAATTCATTTGATAAATTGATCATCTTCTCTTCCTTTCTCTTATCAGTTTTTGCTGCTTAGATATTCTTCAAAAGTCATGCCCTTGGCCATGATCTCCTTAGCTGTTTCTACATCATCTATATAGCGGAAGTGCCATGGTTCATAGCCATATCCGGTCACATCATCTTTTCCTTCCAGATAGCGCAGGATGAAGCCGTAGTCTGCAAGGTGCGGATGGATCTTGGCAAAGATCTCTCTCTGGGCGATCATTTCATCATTGTCATCAATGCGCTTGCCATCGACATCAAGACAGACATCGATCGCTAAACCGGTATGATGCTCAGAATAGCCAGGTACGGCTACATAGGTCTTAACATAATCTTCGCCGTATTCGACTGTCCAGTCGTCCCAGAGTTTCTGCTGTTCCTTGACGCTGCGATAGGTACTGTCCAGTTCAATATCGATGCCTTCTTTAAGCAGTTCTTCTCTCAGCAGTTCAAACTGAGCTAAAGCTTTTTCTTCAACCAGATGAGTCTCACCATAGATGTTGTGTCCTTCCTTCAGCACAACCTTTTCTTCCCAATCATCCGGAAGCTTGTTCTGCTTGTTGACCAATACCATGTAGTCATAAGCGTTCTGCTTTTCGCTTTCCACTGGGACTTCAGCAGGCGGATTGTTGTTAGTGAATAATCTTGGGACAAAGATGAGGGCGACAACTAAAGCGATTGCCGCTAATACCAGTAATATTTTCTTCTTATTTTCCATACTTTTATATTAATGGATAAACCATTATTTTTCTCATCTGTTTTGCGTGTTCATGATTCTTGACGCTGTTATCTTCATTCCCTTATAATCAGCGCAAGAGAAGTATTGATTTATCATGCATAAAGGAGGTTCAGTATATGACTGTTGATTTCAAGAAAAAGATTCCTGTCAATGGAGCGATGCAGAAGATTCATGTCATAAGCAATGACGTTTCCTTGCCGGTGCTGTTATTTCTTCATGGCGGACCGGGTGTCGTCAATCGTCACAGCGTCATCGCTGACAACAAAGACCTCTTGGACAGCTTTACGATCGCCACCTGGGATCAGCGCGGTACCGGCGGCTCCTATAAAGGTGTTGATCATAACGCACTTACGATCGGCCAGCTGGTTGAAGACGCCAATGCAGTTGTCAATTTCCTTTGTGAAGAATTCAATAAAGAAAAGATCTTTGTGATCGGCGGCAGCTGGGGCTCACTTTTGGGAATCAGACTGGCTTACGCACATCCGGAACATCTGGCAGCCTTTGTCGGTTTTGGCCAGTTTGTCGATGGCGCAAAGAACGAAAACATCAGCTATCAGTTCACGCTTGATCAGGCCAAAGCGGCTGGCGATGAAGAAACGGTCAGAAAACTTGAAAGTGTCGGTCCGCCAATCAAAGGCATGTATAAAGGCGGTTTTGATGGAATGATGGTCCAGCGCAACGCGATGATGAAATATGGCGGTTATTCCAAATCGGAAGGCAAGCGCAGCTATTATGATTCCTTTGTCAAACCGATGTTATTGTCTGGTGAATACAGTCTTAGTGATCTCTTGGGCATCATCTTCGGCTATAAGAAAGTGCTTAAGGTCATGTGGCCGGAGATCGGTCAGGAAGACCTGACAAAATACACCGAATTTTCGGTTCCGATCTATGTCTTTGACGGCAGGCTCGATATGAACACACCAGCTGAACTTGTTGAAGAATGGTTTGCCAAGATCAACGCTCCTCATAAGGAACTGATCTGGTTTGAGAATTCCGGCCATAATCCAATGGGCGATGAACCGGAAAGGTTCAAGAAACTGCTTAAAGAAAAACTATCTGTATATAATGCTTAATCTACTTAAAAACTCTGCTAAACAGAGTTTTTTAACTGCGCTTCCAGAAGTCAGTCAGATTGCCATCTTCTCCATAATAGTTATCCATATCGACCTGTAAGAAGAAGGTTGCCAGCAGACTATCGACATCACGCTTGGTGACATACAAGCCCCAGAGATCAAGATCATCGCTGGCTTCAGCTACATAATAGTAACCATCTTTGATCCCCACCAGCATCGCGATATGTCCGCCTTCATATGGACCATCGCCGCCGCTGAGCAGATCGCCAACCTTCAGGCTATTGTTTCTTATGGCATCACCCAGCCATATATTTTCACCTAGATCAGTCAGATCTTCCCACTCTCTGGCAATGCCGGCACCTAAGTCGCCCGGATCATAACCAGCCTGTAATAATGCCCAGGATATAAAACCGCTGCAATCCAGACCATTTACCGAATATCTTTCGAGTGAGAGTTCTTCCAGAGATTCTCCCCAATAAGCAGGACCGGCAGAGATCAGATCCGGATCGATATTGGCATAGCGTGAAGAGCTCAGATATAAACCTTTGTGATAGTAGCGGCCTTCGCCATCGGCATACAGATCAAAATGTGATTCGATTCTGCCATTCTCTAAGAAATAATTGAGACGATAAGGAAAGTCAAGAGCCAGGAAACGAGCTGCTGCGACCGCTGCCGCTCTGGTCTTGTATCCTGCTTCTTCAACTCTGGAGATCAGGATCTCATCTAGCAGATCATTTTCAGCTGCCGAATAAATGCCATCTGTTAATTCCGGCTTGTTTTCATCATCTTCATCACCGACGATCGCCAGCATATCACTTACCACAACTTCGGCACTGTCTGCATATTCTTCATAACTGATATTTATTCTTGTCTTGCCTTTGTTTACGCCGTAAATCATGCCATTGTTATCGATCCTTGCA
>CADCOR010000034.1 GCA_902803055.1 uncultured Erysipelotrichaceae bacterium | reverse complement strand
TTGAAGGATATATCTTACAGGGAACCTTCGTTCATAATTACACACCAAAAGATGAACAAGGAAATGCTTTGGTTGACGAACAGAATCAAGTAATGAATCAGGCAACTGAAGGCCTCAACGATATTAAGATCATAGATGATATGACTGGAGCCAGGGAACGCAATCTGACTGGTATGCCTGAAGGATACCGTTCTTTTGCGGCAACAGTATCTAAAGCAGGAAAGTATAACGTCTATACTGATTCAGCTGCTATCTCCAACGGCGGTGGTCGTTATTTTGCGGAATATTACAAAGATGTAATAGATGAAAGTTACTGGTCCAGCCGTATTGATCAGAATCGCTTTGTTCAGTATGAAGCTAAAGACCATGAACTCTGTGATAACTTCTATCTGTATCCGGTTAAGTCAATCGTTGTAGACAAAGTTGTAAAACTTGAAGGCGATGCAAAAGCCGAAGATATCGATCTGACTACATATTTTGCAATCAGAGAAAAGAGATATGTCAAGGACGAAAATGGCATCTCTGTTAAAGACGAAAGTGATGACGCCTATATCAAAGTCAAGGACAAAGATGGCAATCTGGTTAAATGGATCCAGTCAATTGAGATTGTTGATGGCGTTCCTCAGAACAAAGTTTACTTCACCAACGTTGAAGACAAGACTTATGAAATCCTGGAAGTCGATAAAGATGGAAATGTCCTGAATGCCGGAACTGCTTATGGTACAACGATCTTGAAGAAGATCGAGACCAGACATGGCGACACCGAAGATAATGATGGTGTTATTTCAAAAGAAGTCTGGACTGATAGAGTCACGGTCATCAACTTCTACACCAAAGACAGTAAAGTTGATGTCTTGATCAGAAAGATCTTGCCGACTGAGTATAAGTTTGAAAATTACAAGGATACAACAGTCATCTTTAAGGTCGAGGTCAAAGACAGCGAAGAAAACGTGACATATGAAAGTTATGTTGGAATTACTCTGTCAGGCGAGGAAGCCTCATTCAATAAAGATCTTGGCAAGTATGTTTATGAAAGAAGACTTAAAGATATTCCGATTTCAAGCAGTGATACTTTAAGTGTTACAGAGGTTTATTCAGCCGGATATCAGTTGGCTGATAATGCAGTTTCAATAACAAGGCCGAATTCAGAAACCAATTATTATCTTGTTGAAGCGTTGAATAACGTTGATGAATACATTCCGGGAAGCGGAGCGGTTAACTCTTATCACAATAAGACACATGTTTCCAAGCTTGCTGTGGAAGGAGGCGAATAATCATGAAGATTAATAAGATCATTTCGTACTCTGTTATGTTTATGCTGGTCAGCTTAATTGCCTTTACGGGAGTTAGGACCAGTGGTGCCTGGTTCTCTGATTACAAAGAACTGAATGGTGATGCTTCTGTGAAATTGTCACATCTGACAAAAATCACCGAAGAAATCGACAAAGATTCCAACAAGACAGTCAAGATCACAAACATCGGAGAAACGGATGTCGTCGTCAGAGTAAAACTGTTCGGTGGCAGTTATGTTGAAATCACAGCCGGTGAAAACTGGAAGCTGTCTGAGGACGGATGGTATTACTATGAGAAAGTTCTTACTCCAAAAGAAGTAAGTACGGAGATCTTTGCAAAGATCAATAAGGAATCAGCTCCGGATTATGACTTTGATGTCGTAGTAATAATGGAATCAGAAAGAGCTATCTATGAAGGTGATCAGCTGGTTAAACCGGTTGAAAGCTGGGATATTACTTATCCGAAAGGAGGTAATAACTGATGATTAAAAGATATATAGCTATTACAACACTTACTCTGTCTTTTGCGCTGATGCTGTTTGCGGGCATGCAGCTGTCAGAAACAAGATCAGCACCGAATCCGGGAACGCAGAGCTATAACACGACTTTAGCTACTTCTTCTCTTGAAGTTGAAGCGGTTGATGAAAATGGCGCAACGGTCACTGAACTGCTTGATGACTATAAGACTATTTCGACTTTAGAAATCGGTAAGAACTATGGTGAATATGTTGCAGCGAAGAATACCGGCAGAGCTGATGAATATGTACGTGTAATCATCAGAAAGTACTGGACAGATCAGAACGGTGAAAAGGTTCGTGTCGTAGACAAGAAGAGTGAGAATGATACAGTAACAGAAACAGAAACTATCGATCCTGATTACATCGTGTTATCAGGGAAAGATGCTTCATGGCTCTATGATGCGAATGAATCTACTAAAGAGACTTCTGTTTACTACTATCAGGATAAACTCTCAGCAGGCCAGATCACTGCTCCGATCCTGACGGGTGTAAGTATTTCCAAAGATGTATTGAATCATTATGAAGAAAAAGTAACCAAGAACGGAAATGAATCAACGATCATAGTTACTTATATCTATGATGATCTGAAACTCAATCTGGACATTGATATTCAGTCTGTCCAGGCAAATCAGGAAGCGATCAAGAGTATCTGGGGTGTTGATTATATCAGCATCGTCAATGATAAACTTGTGATCACTGAACAGGGAGGTGCACATGAATAAGAAGTTTATTGTAGTTCTGTTTGCGCTGCTGCTCAGTATGCTGTGCGTATTCGATGTATTTGCGGCAAACGGTGATGTAGTTTATGATGGCAAGAAGATCAGTGTCAACTCAAAAGCTGATTTTGCTGATCTGCTTCCTGGCGAGACAATCTCCTATGAGATCACCCTGGCCAATAACGGTTCAAAGCGCACTGACTGGTATATCGCCAACAATGTGCTGTCAACCTTTGAAGATGGCAAAGCTAAAGGCGGTGCCTACACTTATTCACTGAGCTATAACGGAACAGAACTTTATAACTCGGAAAATATCGGCGGTCAGGGTATTGCAGGCCTCAAGCAGCTTAATGATGAGACCAATGGCAAGTTCTTCTATTTGGGTTCTCTTGATTCCAACGGTAATGGAAAACTTACTGTTAAAGTAGGACTTGATGGTGAATCACAGGCCAATGATTATATGGAAGCCATGGCAGACCTTGAACTGCGCTTTGCGGTTGAAGAAGAAAATGTCAGAGTTGATAAAAAAGTCGTCAGGCACTATTATCAGCCAAAGACGGCGATTGAAGACAGGACCGGAGAAAAAGATATGCAGAATTATTATCTGCTGATCGGATTTTCAATGGCCATGATGGCAGCATCTGCTGGCTATCTGTTGACTTCCAAAAAGGAGGTAAGAAGATGAAGATTAAAAG
>CADCOR010000033.1 GCA_902803055.1 uncultured Erysipelotrichaceae bacterium | reverse complement strand
CTGTTTGATATCTCTCTATACGCCAAACCGGGACAGAAGATTGCCTTTGTCGGTGCTACCGGTGCCGGCAAGACGACGATCACCAATCTGATCAACCGCTTCTATGATATCCCTGATGGCAAGATCCGCTATGACGGCATCAATATAAACAAGATCAAAAAGCCTGACCTGAGGAGATCACTTGGCATGGTCTTACAGGATGTCAATCTGTTTACCGGTACGGTTATGGACAATATCCGTTATGGCAACCTTTATGCCTCTGATGAAGAGTGTATCGAAGCAGCTAAGCTGGCCAATGCGGATGATTTCATCAGACGTCTGCCGGAAGGCTACGATACGATGCTGACCGGCAACGGTTCGCAGCTTTCACAGGGTCAGCGTCAGCTGATCTCCATCGCCAGAGCAGCGGTAGCCAATCCGCCGGTCATGATCCTTGATGAAGCAACTTCATCGATCGATACCCGAACCGAAGCCCTCGTGCAGAAAGGCATGGACAACCTGATGAAAGGACGTACGGTCTTTGTCATCGCCCATCGTCTTTCTACGGTAAGAGATGCCGATGCGATCATGGTCCTTGATCATGGACGCATCATTGAAAGAGGTACACATGATCAGCTGCTGGCCATGAAGGGAACATATTACCAGCTTTATACCGGTGCATTTGAACTTGAATAATTAGTAACGAAAACGGAACCGCAGTTCCGTTTTCTTTTATGATGATAATTAATTATTCCATCTCCCGGCATTTTTTCAGCAGCTCAATGATCGGCAGACTCTGCGGACACTGGCTTTCACATTGACCGCACTCGATACATGCTGAAGCCTGACCTTTATCTGCCGTGGCATCCAGATATTCCTGTTTGACATCAAGATCAGGATCCTGAACCTTTTTATTCCAGATCGCAAAAATATCCGGAATCGGTATCTGCATCGGACAGCCTTCCGTACAGTAATGGCAGGCTGTGCATTTGATCGTCTCATCTCTGTTGAAGATCTCCTGCGCTTTGGCGATGATCTCTTCCTCTTCCTCATTCAATGGTTTGAAATCCTTCATGTAAGAGAGATTGTCTTTCATCTGTGCGATATTGGACATGCCGGAAAGTACCGTGATGATGCCATCCTTGGAAGCGACATATCTCACTGCCCAAGAGGCAAATGATGCATCCGGATCATAATCCGTAAACAGTTTCTTGACTTCCGGCAGCGGATCAGCCAGCTTGCCGCCCTTGATCGGTTCCATGACCGTGAGCGGCTTGCCATGTTTTCTGGCCACTTCATAACATCTCCTGGACTGCACGTTGCCGTCTTCCCAGTCGGCATAGTTGATCTGCAGCTGCACAAAGTCAACTTCCGGATGTTTGGTCAATAATTCATCCAGCAGTTCCGGTGAGCCATGGAAAGAGAAACCATAGTGTCTGATCAGTCCTTCTTCCTTGCGCGCTTTGACAAAATCCCAGCAGTGGTACTCATCATACTTGGCAACATTTTTTTCACCTAACGCATGCAGCAGATAGAAATCAAAATAACCGGCACCAGTTCTTTCTAAGGAAGTGTAGAACTCCTGATGAGCAAAAGCTTCATCGACGCACTTCGGATAGCCGGCATTGAGTTTGGTACAGACATAATAGGCATCCCGAGGATATCTTTCCGCCACTGCCAGACGGAAGGCTTCTTCCGAAGCACCGTCATCATAGACATAGGCTGTATCAAAATATTTGCCTCCGGCGGCTATAAACATATCTGCCATCACTTTGACCTGAACGATGTCGATCGTACCGTCTTCATTCTTTGGCAGACGCATGAGACCAAAACCGAGTTTGAATATATCCTTGCCTAAATAATTATCCATTCTTTGTACCTCGTTATATCTTTATTTTACATTATTCCCTTCATCCCCATTAGCGAAATAATTACCCAGTCTGACAAAAAGACCAGCAGTTTTTTCCTTGCTGGCCAGTTTGCTTATTAGGATTTGTATTTGTTTCAAATGTCTTTAATCTCTTTATTTAACTTCTTTTTTAAAGCGTTTCGACTCTTCTCTTTGATTTTTTTCGGCGTCACCACCTTAGCTGCCGGGATCGCTTCTCCTCTTCTTGCCTTATTCAAAGAATCCCGTTTTTCTCTGTTATCCTTCCCGGGATTCTTCTTGTTTTTCTGTTCTTCTTTTTCAATGATCTTTCTGATGCTTTCCATATTCTAACTTAGCTCAAGGTGAATTGATCAAAACAGCTCTCAGACATGAACGTTTCCTTCAGCAGCACAGTATTGAAACACTACAGAAACATTCTTCTTATATCAGCAATATCTGCTTAGAGATAGTTGACCTGGCACATGTATTCGTAGTATTCTTCGGCCTGTTCAACGCTTTCGGCAGGATATTCCTTGTAGTAATAGAAGAAAGCCAGTCTTTCAGCCTGTTCGGTCGTTATATCCTTCCCTTTGAACTTGTAACCGTCATTATAAAATGTTCCGGGACCGACGATTTCGACGCCGGCAGCAGCGTATTCCTCATCTGAATATTTGGAGAAGAAACCTCCGCCATCCACCTTATCCAGTGTTTTATCATCAAGTTTTTTCTTGTTTTCCTCGTTCATCTTTTTTACCTCTTCCCTTTTTTTATACGCAAATCGCTCTATAGTGTCAGAATCCAGAGCAGAGTTAATTTATTACTGTTTAATAAAGATATCACCTTCCCTGGACATGCACAGTTCGGTTTTCAGGACAACGCTCTTATCGTCTTTATCTTCAAATTTGATGATCTTGACATCATCGCCCTTGAAACCCTGCATCGATGAAGCATCTGTTACATCGCAGATCCAGCAGGCATCATCGGTCCTTTGGCACCAGCCTTTGTATTTGCCCATACCCGCATAGACATTCTCCGTAAATTCAAAGGAGTAATCGGTAGCGATCGTAAAACGCGGCAGATATTCATCGCTAGTCTCACCGTTCTGTTCATGGACCCAGGTCGTAGTTGTAAATTCAGAAAGCGGTGAATCAGTCTTGGCATCATCAGGCAGTTCAGCAGTGACCGTAAAGTAATCCAGATATTTGGAACTGATCAGATCCTCGCACAGTACCAGTGTATCTTCATCAATGACCGCCATTTCAAAATTATTGACGGTCTTGCCATTGAGATCGGTGAATGGATGGAAATTGGAAAACATGATTGCTTCACCATTATCCGTATAGCCATAAAGGCCATTGATCTCTAAAGTCTCTGTATCAGAATAATCGATCAGGGTAAAGGAACCATCAGCTCGAAAGTCCACAAAGGAACGCAGCTTCCTGGTCTGTGAAGCGTTGTAGCAGGTTTTGTTCTTATATTGATCAGAACTTGAACCTGAAGGACCTGTCGTGATCACCGGCGTCGATATTTCCGGTTTGGTGGTTGTAAAGAGCGTATCGGAACTTGAGCCGGTCAGAGTAGATTTCAAAGTCAGACTGTCATCATCCTTGACTTCAAATATGACTTTGTCAAACTTGCCGTTTTCAACATTAAGTGTCACCACACCTTTTTCGATCGACCATTTGCCGCTCAGCTCATAATATCCGTCAAAGAAGCAGTCCTTCATGACAAAACTGCCGTCTTTGCCAAACCAGACTTCTGAAGGATCTTTGACATCAGCAGAGTCTACTGCTTCATAATAGGTCTTGCCGGCGATATCGGCTTCCGTATCGGCAGTCTGCGTGTTTCCGTTGCAACCGGAAATACAGGACAGCACAAGTAATAAAACGAGCAGCTTCGCAAGTGTCTTCATAGTCCGAACTTTCCTTTCTATCAATTATTATTTTGCCTTTATATTTTTATTATATGTGAAACAAGACATAATAAAAACTGCTCCGGGCTAAGCCTGAAGCAGTTCATACAGACGACTTATTTCTTATAGTTGGCCCACATCGTATCAGTCGCTTTCTTGACTGCTTCAGTCATCTCTTCGACCTTATCCTGTGGCCAGTTCATCGGATCGCCTCTTAAGAATGATGTCTTGTCGACGCGGTTATCAAAGACGCCGATCGGCACATTATAGGTATTACCGAAAGTCTTTACCGTGATCGTATCTGGGACCTCGGCGTTTTCTCTCAGATACTGCATATCGTCACAGCCATAGTCTCCCAGCATTACGGACAGCGGAACGCCATGGAACAGATTTGAGCCGGGATCATCCGGATTGGCTCTTTCATTGTTCTTGCGGCGTGATTCTTCCGGAGTGACCCAGATGTAAAGGATCACGGCATCCTTGAGCAGATCCGGGGCAAACTGTGACAGTGTGTACTGATAACCATATTCGCCGGTCAGCGGCATCGAAGAACCATCAGGTCCGCCACGGGCACATTCGATGACGATCGTCTTGCCCTCAAAGCTCTCCGGGATCTGAGCTTCCTTTTCTCTGAGGATCCTTTCCGCTTCATCCTTCAGGCTTTCTGCGATCCTGTTTCTGACATCTTCATCCAGCATAGCCAGACGTGGTGGCAGACCAGCCATACCTGCCGCTCTGTCGATCCTGTCGAACAGATAGATCGCCGCATTATCCATCGATATTCTATTGCGGTTAAGCAGATCGTGATAGTCCTCATTCAGCAGCTGGGTCAGAGTGCCCCAGTCTTTATTGTTGTTGAAAGGATTCTGACCGGGATAGAAGATCGGCTCAAGACCGAGACTTTCCAGCTCTCCATCGATACATCTCATGAAGTGGACGTATGGGAAATCATCAAGCTGCAGATTATCGCCGATATGGAAATCTTCTTCCAGTCTCTTCGGATCGATGTTGGCCATGAAATGGCGCACTTCCGACTTTCCCGAAGCCGGTAAGGCGACCAGCAGCACGGTTTTAAACAGATTATTGTTCATATTTATTGTCCTCTCTATCGTTATTATATCATCACCGGCGCAGAGTCATTAAGGACTGTTGACCATGAAAAACGGAAAAGTTAAAATTTTCAGAAATAAAGAAAACGCATACATTTGTGAAAAAAATGAAAACTGTGATTTACGGGCATAAAATAAGGCTCATTTGTCATCAAAAGCCGGCCAAACGTATTCTAAAAAGGGCGTTAATCCATTATAATTTAGGTATAAAATCTTAAAAGATTTTAAGAAGGAGAGAGAATGAAAAAGTTATTTAAGATTCTTGTTACTGCTTTAGTAGCTATGATGCTCGTAGCTTGCCAGGGCGGCGGCAACAATGGCGGCGGCAGCGAACCAGCTGCTGAAGCTCAGGAAATCGTCTTCTGGCACACTCTGACAGATCACGATGAAGCTATGGTAACTGAAATCGTTGATGCATTCAATGCAGCAAACGAAGGCAAGTACCATGTAACTCATGAAACTCAGCCACTCGATGGTTTCGAGGCTAAGGTTCTTGAAGCTGTTACCAACGGTGTTGGACCAAGCTTAGTCTGGTTATATCCTGGTACAGCTACTGAATACGTTGGCGAAGATCTCGCTATCGACTTCGGCAAGTATCTGACTGATGATGATGTCAAGAACAGAGTTTCTTCTGGTATCTACGCTTCCTTAACTGATTACCCAGATGGTGCTATGCATGCAGTTGCCGGTACATTAACTGGTCCAATCATGTTCTACAACCAGGATCTGTTAGACAAGTACAACCTGGAAATGCCTAAAACATGGGAAGATCTCTACAATGTATGTAAGACAGTTGTTGACGGCGAAAAGGCTGAAGGCAACGAGATCATCGGTTTCGGTCCTGACTCAGTTGATACATTAGGTATCATCGTTCTTGAACAGTTAGGTTTACACTACATCGATGCCAACAAGACAGCTACTGACTGGACTAACCAGAAATTCGTTGACTGGGTTGACTGGTGGAAGAAAGCTGAATCAGAAGGTTACTTCATGTTAGTTGATCCGGAAGGCTACCATTCAGGTCCGTTCGGCAACCAGCAGTACCTCTGCTACATGGGCTCTTCTGCAGGTATCGGCTACATCAACCATGACAGCTTCAATATGACAACTGGTCCTGTTCCTCAGGTTGCTGGCGGCAAGGAATACACTGAAACTACAGTACGTGCTTTAGTCGGCTTCAAGAAAGATGACGCTACTGATGAAGGTGCTGCTAAGTTTGCTGCTTTCTTCGTAAATGCTGAAAACAACGCTAAGTTCGTTCAGACTTATGGCGCTGCTTCTCCATACAACGATGTAAACGAATCAGATGCTTACAAGGCTTATGCTGCTGAATCACCTGCTATTCAGGCTTTAGCTACCATGAACAGCTATGCTGGTACAAGACCTAACGTTGCTGGTCAGCAGGGCTGTAAAGAAGCCATTATTCAGGCTCTGAAGATCGCGGTTGCTGCTGATTCTGATACTGTTGAAGCATTAACTACTGCTCAGGCTCAGGCTAACGCTGCTTTATCTGAATAATTCAGGAAAAATATGACAAGGAATAAACTGTTTGTATTCACACTTGATGCTTTAACTTCATCTGATCTTGATCAGATGAAACAGTTATCAAACTTCAGATGGTTATTTGAAGAAGGTTCGTATGTAAAACACATCGAACCGATATATCCAAGTTACACTTACCCTTGTCATTGTACGATCATTACAGGGAACACCGTGAAGAATCACGGTGTTCCTCATAATGAGATACTTGAAGTTGAAAATCCCGATGCTCCCTGGTATAACCAGCGTGCAGATGTAAAATGCCCAACCATCTTTGACTACGCCAAGAAGGCTGGATATCTTACATGTTCACTTAGCTGGCCCGTTTCGGGAAAAGCTGATATCGATCTGAATATGCCGATGATCGTCCCGATGAAATATAAAGGTGATGATCCCGGACAGTTCTTATATGGCAATGCCTCAGACGAACTGATGGATCGCTACTTCTGGAAATATTCCCGCTTTTTGAAAGGCGAAGACCGTTCACTCGATCTATACACCATGGCTTTAGCACCTGACATCATCAGAGACTATCATCAGCCTGATGTGATGTTCGTCAAGATGTGTGATCTTGATTCTGCCAGACATGTCAATGGCGTGTATTCTGAAGAAGCGAAGGAACAGCTGCGCAAACATAATTATGAATTCGGCGTTCTGCTTGAAAGCATCAGACGCTACGGCGATTTTGAACATACCAACTTTGTCGTATTAGGAGATCATGGTCAGCAGGATATAACCAAGAATCTCAACGTCAATATCCTGCTTAAAGACGCCGGTTTCATCAGATGCGATGAAAACGGAAAACTCATCGATTACGACGCCTATTGTCATTCCGTCTCGCTCTCGGCCTGGATCGTCTTAAAGGATCCAAACGATGAAAAGATGAGAGAAAAAGTCTATGCTTATCTGAAAGCTCTTAAAGATGACCCGGCTAATAATATCGGTTATCTGTATACGAAGGAAGAAGTTTATGATCAGTTCGGTTTATGCGGTCCGCTCGACTTTGTGATCGAAGGCAAAGAACCGATGAGCTTCTCCAGCACTTTAGCCGGCAAAGATCCTTTTGAAATATATCTGCGGCCAGGCAAACATGAATCCAAGGCTTCGCATGGCCATCTGCCATGGCGTGATGAAACGACAACCTTCATCGCTGCCGGTCCAAGCGTGAAAAAAGGCGTGATCATTGAAAGATCACAGATGATCAATGAGGCACCGACCATGGCTGCCATGTTAGGTCTCAAGATGGAAAATACGGACGGAAAAGTTCTGACAGAACTTTTAAGCATATAACTTAAGGAGGATAGGTATGAGAATACGTCTGGAGAATATCGTCAAACGCTTTGACGATAATACAGCAGTAAATGACTTTTCTGCTGTAATCGAGTCTGGTGAACTCGTAACACTTTTAGGTCCTTCGGGATGCGGTAAGTCTACGATGCTGAATATGCTTTCAGGCATCCTTTACCCGACCGAAGGCAAGATCTATTTTGATGACGATGATGTCACATTCATGTCATCGGAAAAAAGAGGAATCGGTCTGGTTTTCCAGAACTACGCCCTTTATCCTCACATGACAGTATTGGAGAACATCTGTTTCCCGCTCGAGATCAAGAAGGTACCGAAGGCTGAAAGAATCGAAAGAGCCAAGAAAATGGCGGAACTGGTCCATGTCGAAGGCATGCTCAACCGCAAGCCTGGTCAGCTCTCCGGCGGTCAGCAGCAGCGTGTTGCGATCGCCCGTGCGCTCGTCAAGGAACCAAGACTGCTTTTACTGGATGAGCCATTATCCAACCTCGATGCCCGTTTAAGAATCGAGATGCGTGAAGAAATCAGAAGAATCCAGCTGGAAACCGGTGTCACAACGATCTTCGTTACCCACGACCAGGAAGAAGCTATGTCGATCTCTGATCACATCATCTTAATGAAACTCGGTGTCTTACAGCAGTATGATAAACCGCAGGCTTTATATGATCAGCCAGCCAACTGCTTCGTTGCTGACTTCTTAGGCAATCCGCCTATCAACAAAGTCGCCGGCGTTGTGCAGGACGGCAAAGTCCTGCTTGGTGAGGACAAGATCGACAGCGGTATTAAAGTCGATGTTGCGGATGGCACAAGAGTCTGGCTCTCATTCCGTGCAGAAAGTGTCATTCTCGACAACAGTTCCTCATTAAGAGCTAAAGTCATCATGACTTCTGTCATGGGCAAGGAAGTAATCACTTCCTTTGATCTCGCCGGCAAGGAAGTCCGTGGCTACATGGATGCCAACGCCGAACTGCAAAGAGATCAGGAAATCGGTATCAGATTCAAGAACAGCGGTGTATTCGTCTTTGATTATGAAAGCGGAGAACGTTACTTATGATCAAAAAATCTTTCTTTGAAAGGATAAAGCCGCTTCTATACCTGCTGCCTTTCATTGCATCGGTTACCTTATTTACTTTATATCCGATCGTCAATGTCATCAGAATGTCATTCCTCGAGGGATATAAGTATCTCTCCGGTGCCTATACTGGCGTAGGTCTTGGAAACTATCAGAAAGTCATCAACGACCCTTTCTTCAGACAGGCTTTATCAAATACTTTCCGCTATGTCCTGCTGGTCGTTCCTATTTCCACGGCCTTGGCTATCGTCATTGCCACGATGCTGAACCAGAAGATCAAGTTCCAGTCTTTCTTCCAGACTGCCTACTTCCTGCCGATGGTCACATCTTCTCTGGCGGTAGGTCTGGCCTGGCGTTTCATGTTCAATGATAAAGTCGGTATCCTGAATTATGTGCTGAACATCTTCGGCATTCAGGGACCAAGCTGGCTCACAACGCCAGCCGGCAACTTCATCGCCGTTGTCGTCTTCGGCATCTGGGCGATCCTGCCTAATACGATCATTCTGCTGCTTTCCGGCTTGCAGAATATCGACCCGTTATATTACACAGCTGCCAAGGTTGACGGCGCAAAAACCCTGAGGATCTTCTTCAGGATCACGGTACCTCTTTTAGCTCCTACGATCATGTTAGTTATCATCATCAACACGATCTCGACCTTCAAGATGTATCATGAACTCTTCCCGTTATTTAACGGTCCTGGTATTGCCTATAACCTGTTTACAGTTGTTTACTACATCTACTACGAATTCCGTGTCATGTCGCCGCCGAAATACGGTTATGCGGCTGCCGCAGCGGTCATGCTGCTGATCACGGTCTTCATATTCACAATGCTGCAGCGTGCCGTTCAGGCATGGTCAAGAAAGGAGAGAGGCGAAGATGTCAAGAAAGTCAAGAGACACAGAGACCAGAATAAATAAGGAACCTCTTTCGATCGGAAGGATCGCCATGTATGTCTGTCTGTTCATCGGCGCCCTCATCATGATCTTCCCGTTCTACTGGATGATCACCGGTGCTTTCAAGACGTGGACAGAAGTTAATAAGATTCCGCCGACACTCATTCCGGAAAATCCTTTCAATCTTGAGAACTTCATTTACGCTTTCAAGACTGCTCCGTTTGGACGTTACTTCATCAACTCCATCCTGGCTCTGATCGGCTGTATCGTGACCTGTTCCTTCACAACGATCTTAGCGGCCTTTGCCTTTTCAAGGTTAAGATTCCCAGGCCGTGAGTTCATCTTCTCACTGCTGCTGTCGCTGATGATGGTTCCATATGAAATGATCATCATCACCAACTACCGCACGATCGTTCACTGGAATCTGCATGATACGATCTGGGCACTGATATTGCCTTTCATGTCAAGTATCTTCTATACCTACATCCTGAAAGGCTTCTTCGATTCCGTACCGGAATCCCTGTATCAGGCAGCCAAAGTCGATGGCTGTTCAGACTGGAAGTACCTGTGGCGAGTCATGGTACCGATGGCCAAGTCTTCTCTGGCAACGATCATTCTGCTGAATGCGATCGCAACCTGGAACTCCTTCTTATGGCCAATGATCGCTACCAACTCCAAGGAAGTCAGAACACTGCCATTTGGTCTGTATGCGTTCATGACTGAAGGCGGTCAGCGAAATGAAAGAATGATGGCAGCTTCAACGATCGTCGTCATTCCAATGATCATCATCTTCTTATTTGCCCGCAAGTATATCATCTCCGGTATGTCCAGAGGCGGTATCAAGGGTTAATTCATACCAATCCGACAAAGGGAGGACAATCGTCCTCCCTTTTTGAATTCCTGTGTTTCTGTATTATTAATGTTCAAAGTGTCTGGCAACATCCTTGAGATAGGAAATGATCGTTAGATGCTGCGGACAGACACCTTCACATTGTCCGCATTCAATGCAGTCAGAAGCCTTGCCAAAGCGCTGCGTCAATGTATCGTAGTTGGAGAAGTTGATGGTCCAGCCTTTATGTTCAAGATCATCACGCATATCCTCATTGTAAAGTGAGAAATAATCCGGGATCGCAATACTCATTGGACAGCCTTCGGTACAATAATGGCAGGCTGTACATGGAATGGCGATCTGTGAGTTGATGAGTTCGGCTGCCTTGAAACACAGCTTCTTCTCTTCTTCATTTAAAGGCTTGAAGTCCTTCATATAGGAGATGTTATCCTTTACCTGTTCAAGCGAAGACATACCGGATAAGACGACCATCACATTATCCAGGGATGCAACAAATCTGATCGCCCAGCTTGGGATCGAAAGTTCAGGTTCTCTCTGCTTAAAAGCCTTTTCTGCTTCAGCAGGAACTTTGGCCAGGGTTCCGCCCTTGACCGGTTCCATGACGATGACCGGCTTATTGTGTTTTACAGCTACTTCATAGCACTTCCTTGATCTGATCCATTCGCTCTCCCAGTCAAGATAGTTTATCTGCAGCTGGACAAATTCCATTTCCGGATGATCAGTCAACACCTTATCAAGCGTTTCCGGAGTGTCATGGAAAGAGAAACCGCAATGTCTGACCAGTCCCTTTTCCTTCTTGTCGAGCAGCCATTCAAAGCAATGGAGTCTTTCATACTTTTCTAACATGCTTCCTTCAATGCCATGGATCAGGTAATAATCAAAATAGCCTGCTCCGGTTTTGGTCAGCTGTTCATTGAAGATCTTATCCCGATCGTCCTCAGTTTCAATAAAGCCACTGTGAAGCTTGGTGCTTAAAGTAAAGCTTTCGCGCGGATAGCGATCGACCAGGGCTTCCTTAGCGGCATTTTCACTTCTGAAGCCGTTATACATCCAGGCCGTATCAAAATAGGTAAAGCCATTCTCCATGAAGACATCGACCATCTTTTTGAGTTCTTCCATATTGATATCACCGGAATTGTTGGGGTCATTAAGCGGCAGACGCATCAGACCAAAGCCAAGTTTCTTGTCAGGTTTAAAATTCATATGATTTCCTCCAGATTGTTCTATTGATATTATTTCCCTAATTCATCATTCAATTAATTTTATCATATAGTAAAATTTAGTCAGGGAGCATATATTTATGAGTAATAAAATCAGAATTCTATCCACTTCAGATATTCATGGAACGATTTATCCTTATGCCTACGCTGATGGCAAGCCGCTGGATGAAGGCCTGGCAAAGATCAAGACCCTTGTCGATTCTTTGCGCGATGAAAATACGATTGTGATCGATAACGGCGATACGATCGAAGGATCACCTTTCACCTATTATCACTATGCCTTCAATGGCAATGGCGTCCCCTGTCTGTTATCCGAAGCGATGAAGATGATCGGCTATGACTATATGGTTCCCGGCAATCATGATTTCAATTATGGCGAAGAAGGACTCTTCACTCATTTCAAAACAGCAGAAGCTCCAATTCTTTGTGCCAATCTCTTATACAAAGGCGAACTGCTTGGTCCTGAATATGTCATAAAGACCATCAACAATAAGAAACTGGCCTTATTCGGTCTGATCACACATTTCGTTCCGCATTGGGAAGAAGAAAAAAAGATCAGGAATTTCAGTTTCAAGGAAGCATTTGAGTGCTGCAAAGAAACTGTCGCCAAAATAAAAGAAAAAGAAAATCCCGATTATATTGTCTGTATTTATCACGGCGGTTTCGAAAGAGATTTTGAAACCAAGGAATTAAACGAAAACAACCCGGGTGAAAACGAAGCTTACCGCATGTGCACGGAAATCGCAGGGCTGAGTGCGATCATAACCGGTCACCAGCACCGTGAACTCTGCGGCAAACTCAACGGCGTCGCCTATACGCAGCCTTTCCAGCATGGTGCCTATCTTGCCTGCATCGAGATCGATACAGATACCAATGAAGTCACTCCTTCGCTGATACCGGCAGATGTAAAAGCTGATTCAGGGATCATGGAACTGTGTGCCAAGGAAGAAAAACGCATTCAGGACTGGCTGGATATGCCGCTTGGTACAACTGATCTCGATCTGCTGGTACATGATGAATATGGTTCAAGATTCAATAAATCTCAGCTGGCAACTTTCATCAACATTGTGCAGAAGGAAGTCAGCGGTGCCGATCTGTCAGGAGTGGCGATCTTCCTTAAAGCCAGAGGTCTCGATAAGATTATTACGATGCGTTCTTTAATGGCTACCTATTTCTTCCCTAACACCCTGGTCATCAAGAAGATCAGCGGCAAAATCCTGAAGGAATATCTGGAAAGAAGCGCACAGTTCTGGACCATCTCTAATGATGAAATAGTCATCAACCCGATGATGGATTATCCGACACCGCAATATCACAACTACGATCTCATCGATGGCGTAGAGTATACGATCAAGGTATCCAACCCAATTGGACAAAGAATCGTTAATCTTACCAGAAATGGCGTACCTATCAAAGACGATGATGAGTTCACGATCGCCATAAACAATTACCGATCCTCAGGAAGCGGCGGCTATGAAATGATAAAGAATGCGCCAACGGTCAAGGAGATCAACCGCAGTGTCATTGATCTGATCAGTGATTATATCCTCAATCATCAGGAAATCGATTTCGAACCTGAAAACAATATAAAGGTCATCAAGTGATGACCTTTTAGAATCCTTTATTTCTGTTGATGACCTGCACCAGACTCGCATTGTCCTTAGTGCGGACAAACAATTCAATCAGTCCATCGATCGAATCATCGCGGTAGTAGTTCATCAGATCCCTTCTGATGATATTGACCGCCTGCTGTTCCTCTTGTGTCAGCAGGAGATCTTCTCTTCTTGTACCGGACTTGGCAATATCGATGGCCGGGAAGAGCCTTCTTTCCTGCAGTTTACGGGACAGGATCAGTTCCATGTTACCTGTTCCTTTAAACTCTTCATAGATGACATCATCCATCTTGGAACCGGTCTCAACTAAAGCAGTGGCCAGAATCGTTAAAGATCCTCTTTCCCTCGTATTGCGGGCGGCACCGAAGAAGCGCTTTGGCATATATAAGGCATTAGGATCAAGACCGCCGGACAAAGTCTTGCCGGAAGAAGCTTCGGTCAGGTTATAGGCACGGGAAAGACGTGTGATCGAATCCAGCAGGATGAAGACATCTTCACCTGCTTCCACCAGACGCTTGGCATGTTCAATCGTCATCTCCGAAACGAATTTGTGTTTAGTCGGCTGTTCATCAAAAGTGGAATAGACGATCATGACATTATCACCTCTGACGATCTCCTTGATATCTGTGACTTCCTCAGGTCTTTCATCGATCAGCAGGATGATCAGATGGGCTTTTGGACAGCTTCTCAGGATCGACAAAGCAATATCTTTAAGGATCGTGGTCTTGCCGGCTTTCGGCGGAGAGACGATCAGACCACGCTGGCCTTTGCCGATCGGCGTGATCAGATCCATGACTCTCATTGAAAGTGATTCACCCTGTCTTTCCAGTTTTACTCTTTCATTGGGGAAGATCGG
>CADCOR010000032.1 GCA_902803055.1 uncultured Erysipelotrichaceae bacterium | reverse complement strand
GCTTTTAAGGACATATTGTGGATATATTATACTGTATCTTTATATCCAAACTGACATTTATAATAATGTTAAGGAGAATTTTGTTATGGAAATTAACGCCTATGTCTGCCCGCAGTGCGGAGCCCCTTTACAGGTAGCTGAAAACGCAGCCTTTACGACCTGCCCCAAATGCGGAAGCAACCTCAAGATTACCTACAGCAGCAATGAAAATGTTGTCCCGCCTGAAAACAGAGATGTGCGCAAGTTTGTGACCTCTGAAGGCGTATATCTTGGTACTGCTGTTGTTCCCCAGAACTATGAAGTCGATGCCGTTTACGAAGCCTTATGGCGCTCTGAAATGGTACCGATCTACTATGGCTTCAAAGCCACACGCAATGACCATAGCGTTTTCATGGCTGCCTATTCCAAAGAACTCTTCCACGACATCAGAAACGCTTTCTTAAAAGGCATGATCAAACTGGTCGATGCCCATGCGCGAAGCGGCTATGAAAAATTCATTGAACCCGATGCCTATCTGATCAAGGAAGCCAACAAGATCGCCGGTGTCCCATTGACACTTACCGGCAAAGCCAAACTTCCCAGCATCATCGGCAATAATCCCGATCTCGCCAGAAAGCTTCTCTATGAAGATATAAACAGCTATGCCCTATTTACGGAAATGAAACCGGAAGTTGTCAGCGAATATACCGACTCAGTACTTTACCGCTTCAGCGGCAAGCTGAATAATCAGGATGTCATGGTGCTCTGCGGCATGGATTATGAAGGTGCCGAACTTGCCTATACCAAACCGGTCTTCAGCGGCCTCTTATCTAAGATGAAAGATTCAGCGAAAGGTGCCAATCAGCCGTTTGGTCACAGCAACAAGCACGTCGATCATATCATGTTCGGACCGCAGTGGCTCTACTTCTGCATGTTCTATGCTGAAGCTGAACAGGAAGCCGTTGAAACCTTCATGCGCTTCATCAATTCGATCGTACCGGATCAGAACCTCAATGAAAGAGCACAGAAGATGTTTGACTCCAAGTTTGCCGCCATCTCGCAGCAGATCGCCTACAATCAAGCCCGGGTTCAGCAGAATCTCGTCAATCTGCAGATGAACCAGCAGCGTCTGGCTCAGACTCTGCAGGATAATGCCAACGCCATGTCCAATATGATCATGGATTCCTGGAACCAGAAGATGGCATCCGATTCCCGGATCTCACAAGCCCGAAGCGAAGCGACCATGGGCGTCAATACCTATACCAATTCCTATGGTCAGAACGTTCAGGTCTCAGTCGTCGCCGATCATGTCTACCAGGATCAGCATGGCGATGTCCATGGCGTCTCAGGCAATGAGCTTGATCAGGATGTCCTCAACAGTATCAACTGGACTAAGATAGATAAATAATTACATAAGTACAGGCTGAACAAATCAGCCTGTCTTTTTTATCTCTTCTTTGTACCTCTTCCTGAAGGCTTGTTTCCAAAGGAAGGTTTGCTTCCGGAATTGCGGCCGATCGCTGGTTTTACAACACCCCGGCCGGTTCCCACGATATCTCCAAATGAAGGTTTATTGCCTGTCTGTCTTCTATTATTTGAAACAGATGGTCTTTTGCCAAAACCCGGATAGGAATTAGGCTGCGGCTTGCCTCCAAAAAACGGATCAGGTCTGAAAGGATTTACCTGCGGTCTTCTCACCTCATATCTGTAACGCGGTTCCGGATGATGAACGATGTTGCGGCGGCGATGAACCGGCGGCATCGGCATGGCGTAGCGCGGCCTGAACAACCACCATAGCAGACTCGGTCTCTTGTAGCGGCGGTAGCGATGAACCCGATTGACAGCTGAAAGTGTCGCTAAGGCCGCAACCGCAGAAGCGATCAGATCACCGCTGGAATCAAAGACTGATCTCTTGGCACGATCAGTGAAATCCACATACTGATCATTCTCATCGACGATCGTCACTTCCATGCCATATTCACTTAAAGCCTGCGCGATCGTCACCGCCTGCAATTCCGTAAGTTCATCCGCAACTTCGATCGGCATATTCTCTAGCAGATCACTGGCAGTCGTGCTGGTATAGCCAAGCAGATCGCACAGTACTTCTCGGGCATTCTTTAAAGAACAGCTGCCGCGGGAAAACAGGACAACGCGATACCCAACGTCCAGATCGACCGGTTCACCATTGACATCAGTCACAGTCTTTCTGTTTTCACTTAAGGCTCCCCCGCAGTTTGGGCAGAAGTTGGCACTGTTAGCAACGGAGCTTCCACAATAGGGACAGTATTTCATATTCTCATTCCTTCTTTCTTTTATTATTTCGATTTATATCGCTTTATTCAGTTGTCTTTTCTTCCTGTTTGAGACATTGCCGGTCATAGATCAGCAGGAAAGGATACCAGATCAAAGCCGTGATGACCATCAGGATCAAAACCAGGATCACTCCACGAAAATCATAGTTGGTCAAAAAAGGCAGGATCGGTTCCGGTACATACCATAACAGGAAGGAACGATAAGGCATCGTGACCAGACCTGCTTTCATGCTCAGGTATGTCGTAACAGAAGTTATTATCGCATTGAGCCACATCGGGATCATCAATAAGGGATTAAAAACAATGGCTCCATAGACGATCGGTTCATTGATGTTGAAGATCGATGGCACGATGCATGATTTTCCCAGACCCTTCAGCTTAGCGGAACGGCAGAAGAAAAACAGGATGCATAAAGTCAGTGTACAGCCGGTACCGCCGATCATCGTCCAGCCGCTGATCGTTTCCACTGTCATTACATGAACCGGCTTATTTCCCGCAGCCACCAGTGCGGCATTCTTGGCCAGTGCATCCAAACCGACAGTATAATACACTGGCTGCAAGAGCCAGGGTGAAATGCCAAAGGAATAGAAAAACGACATCAGAAAGACCAGCAGGGTCATGCCAAAGCAGCTCTGAATGATATTGACTAATGGCGAAACTGCAACTGAGATCAGATAATAGACATCAAGTTTCAGAACCTTGCACAGGATAAACACGATCACGATGATCGTCATGATCGGTGCCATTGAATCAAAACTGTCGACTAAGAAATCCGGCATCTTGGAGTCCTTGCCGAAGATCGAATTCTTAGAAAACAGTTTCATGATATAGGCCGTAAATAGACCGGCCGCAATTGCTACAAACATGCCGCTGGCTGAGACATGACTCGCCTCTACTTGAAACATTCCGTTTTCAAAGGAAGCATTGCTCATAGCCAAAAAACTGGCAGCACCCATAAAACCTGCCTGACGGCGGTATTTAGGCAGTTCCAGTTTCTCTAAAACAATCGTCGGCAGCAGATACGCTACCAGCAAGGAACTTAAGCCAATCGTAAAACTGCTCAGATAGGAAAAGTCCGGGAAGTTTTCTATGTACTCATTGAGAATGGAAATGATCGTCACAAAAGAAGAAATGATCATGACCGGAATAGCTGAGATCATGGTCTCCTGCACAGAAGCGACCCAGGGATTTTCCGCAAACTTTGCGGCCTTTGGTCCGAATACCTCACTCATCCAGCTGATTATCTTTTTCATTGCCTGCTCCTAAAGGGAATAAAACACAATTCATTATAAATTACATAATATCTTCAATTTCATTATACATTACCCGCTTTATTCGACTTTATAATAAATATATGATCTTTTACGCAAAAGCCGATGATATCAAATCTGTCTATGACCTTATCTGTGAACTGGAAGATACTGTTTTAGACGAAGCAAGATTTGAAGATGCATTCAAAAGACAAACAGCTGATGACAGATATATCTGCCTGCTTTATCAAGACGATGAGATCATAAAAGGTCTGCTGAATATGCGTATTGAAGCGCAGCTTCATCATGCGGGCAAAATCGCTGAAATAATGGAACTCGTCGTCGGCAAAAAGTATCGGGGAAATAATATCGGTTCTGAACTGATAGAAAAAGCGATAGAGATCGCCAGAGCTGAAGAGTGTCTCAGAATCGAACTCTCATCTTCAAAGTGGCGTACTGACTCCCATCGCTTTTATCAGGATAAAGGTTTTATTGCTTCACACATCAATCTGACGAAGGATCTTTAACTTCACCAAGTATCAAAGACGTGATAACCAGAATCACGCCGATCACACCATACAGGTCTATGTGTTCACCAAGCAAAAACAGTCCAAACAGGATCGTTGCTACCGGTTCAAAAGTCGACAGGATCGAAACTTTTGTCACATCCAGATAATCAAGTGCGGCATTAAAAAAGAAGTATGACAGAATCGAGCAGCATAAAGCCCAGCAGATGCCGATAAGAAGATAATGCGGATCAGCCATAACGGAGACAACTTCAG
>CADCOR010000031.1 GCA_902803055.1 uncultured Erysipelotrichaceae bacterium | reverse complement strand
GAAGGCGTAATAGGAGTTGCCCAGAAACAGCACATCGACAGGTTCCTTAAGCGGTTCACTAAGCGGTAAAGCTTCGACGCCTAAGGCTTGGCCAATGGCTTCAGCCAGGCGTTTGGTGTTTCCGGTCTTGGTATAGTATCTTACAGCGGTTTTCATTTATTTTTCCTTTCTTCTAGAGGCTTTCTGCCCAGGCTTTGAGCACTTCGGTATCTACGCTTGCAGCGAAGCGTTTGCCTTCATCGACTTCAGCTCCGCTTATTTCTTTCATCCTGGCCGGAGCTTCAGTTCCGATATTGCTGCTGCCGGATGTGCAGAATGGTACGATCTTCTTGCCGGTAAAATCATAAGCCGCCAGGAAGCTGTCGATGATCGACGGTTCACGATACCACCAGACAGGATAGCCGACAAAGATGACATTGGCATCAGCTACAGGCGCATCCTTATCCGCAAGGGCAGGACGGCAGTTCTTGTCACTCATTTCCAGAGTTGAACGGGAATTCTTGCTGGTCCAGTCAAGATCTTCAGCGGTATAAGGCGTCTTTGGTCTGATCTCATATATCTGGGCATCAATGGCCTCAGCCAGACGCTTTGCGACTTGAGCTGTCACACCGCTTGCTGAAAAATAGGTAACTAAAGCTTTCATGGTATGCCTCCTTCACTATCTAAAATAATTATATGAAGAAGAACTGATGATGATAAGCATAAAGCCCATAAAAAACTGCCTGATTGCTCAGACAGTAATTGGTTGATCATAATTGTCAGCTTTATCTGACATTCTCGCCTTTCATGGCTTTCTTTTTCTGATACATATCCTGATCGGCACGGCGGAAGACATCGTCCACACTGCTGTCCAGTTCAGGATCATATAAGGCATAACCGATAGCGCCTTTGACGCGTTCCCATGGTTCCTGATTCTGTTCATCCTGTTTTGCCAGTCTTTCATTGAATTCAGCCACCAGAGTTTCGATCTTGTCGTAATCGTTGTTTTTGAGGATGATGGCAAACTCATCACCGCCGATCCTGAATACAGGTGAGTGCAGGAAGACTTCACAGATGAGCTGCGAGATATTCTTCAAAGCGATATTGCCGTATTCATGGCCATAGGTGTCATTGATGCCCTTGAGGTCATTCAGATCAACGATAGCCAGACCGAAATCGCGTTTGCCCTGTTTGAACTCTTTGAGCAGTTTAGCTTCTTCCTGATCATAGGCCAGCTTGTTTCTGATGCCGGTCAGAGAATCCTTATGTGCCAGTTCGTTCATTACAGCGGCTTCCTTTTTGGAAGTATTCAGCTGCTGTCTGGTTTCGATCAGATTCTGAATATAGTTATCGATATCTTTCTCCATCTGGATCATTGATTTATGGAGAGTTTCAATTTCATCACCGGTATCGATCTTGAGCTTTTCAAATGAATTGCCCCTGAGGTCATTGAACTTGCGGTATTTCAAAGCGGTCTCACTGAGCTGGTTGATTGGATTGACAACTCTGGAATTGATCATGGCGATCGTAATGAGACAGATAAGAACAGTCATGCCAAGCAAGGCAATAGCCATCGTTAAGGTGAAGCCGTACTGTTTCGCCCTGATGACATCCATGGAGATATCGACTCCGGCATAGCAGAGCACTTTGCCGGCGCTGTTATAGATCGGAGATGTAGCGGAAACCAGCCAGCCGTATTCATCGGTGTTGGTGATATAGGCCGGGAAGCCAAGGCTGTGATCTTCGATCACGCCATAGTTTATTTCATATAAAGGATCGATGGTGCCTGGCGGGCATTCATCCTCCAATGCTGCATCGATGACATAGATGCATTTTTTGTCTTCATAATCTACAGCCATGAGATAGAGACAGTCAACATCGTTGACTTCCTGCAGGGAACGCAGCTGCTTCAAGATCAGCTTGAACTCATCGGTGTTGCGCAGATGTTCATATTTCGCGATATAAGCTTCAAATGCGGGAGAGCCCCAGTCATCTGAACCGACTTTGTCTTGTGTTGCGTTGTAGATAGCCATGACCTCATCGGTGAGTTTTTCAGTTGCTTCGGGATCGACGACTCTGGCAACCGTTGCGGCGATTTCGTTGGCTCGGCTTCGATAGCTTTCATCGACCATATCCGCGATCGTCCTTGAGCTCAGCAGTAAAGCGGCACCGCTGATGAGCGTGGCAAAAACCACGACCATGATAATGAATTTATTTTTTAAATTGAGTCTGATATCCATCTTTTTTTTACCTTATTTATATATAGTATAACAAAACGTTTTTATTCTTTTTTGAATTGTGTTTTTATACGAATGAGAATAGCTGTGTGTCAGAAATAATCAGTGACAATAAAAAACGGCATCCATAATCGGATGCCGCAGTATCAGTCAGTGCTGATGGTTTATATTACTCGCTGAAGATATTGGTGTCTTCTGACTCGCCGTCAGTTTCTTCATCCTCAATATAGCCATCCCGATAAACCGGATCTTCTTCGAGATTATCCTGATCAGAAATATCCGGCAGAATTATTTCATATTCGACTTCCTGTTCATCAGGATCTTCTTCTGTTTCATTATTCAGCTGTTCGGGATTTTCTTCGTATTCTGTTTCGGTGATGTTTTCTTCCTGAACGGTCTCATATTCTTCATCGTTTTCTGTTTCATTAGCGAATTCATCTGAAACATCTGTTTCTGAAGTTTCGTATTCTTCATCACTTAATGTATCTTCAACGACCTCTTCCACAGCAGGTGTTTCTGTGCTTTCATCGGTCTCTTCATTTACTTCTTCTTCCAGGGTCTCTTCGGCAACAGCCGCTTCTGAAGTTTCATTCACCTCATCGTTTACCGCTTCTTCCAGGACTTCTTCCTGAACGTCAGCTTCTGCCGCTTCCTTTTCCTCTTCTTCATTCTGAAGAGCTGACAGGCTGTTTAAGATATCTTCCTTTTGGGCATCGATAGCTTCTTTCTTGCGCTTAAAAGTCATCCGCATCATGCGCGTCTGTCTCTTTGGCTTTTCAGCTTCGGCACTTTCTTCCTGAGTCTCCTCGACCTTGTCTTCGGTTTCGGCTTTATCGCTGTCTGTGTCTTTGGAATTATCTTCCTGTACAGTATTTTCTTCTGCCGTTTCTGCTGCTTCAGAATTGCTTTCGTTTTCTTCTGCCGCTTCATCCGCTGTCAGAACGGCTATTTCACCGGAATCATCCAATACACCGATCATTCCAGGTACGATCTCCGGTTCTTTTTCCTCATAGCGTTCAAAGTCACTGTCAAAATCGGAGATCTTGTCTTCGAGTTCTCTGATCTTGGCTAAGGCATCCAGATATTTATTTTCAAAACGCTGAAGCATCTCATTTGATCGCTCAAGTGAGCTCGACATCAGTTCTTCTTTTGTGGATTGTACATCATGAGAGATCTGTGAATCCCGGGCGAGCACGACTCTGAGCAGTTCATTGGCACGATCTTCAATATCTCTTGATCTTCTCTTGGTCTGCTCAACGATCTTTTTGAACTCCATCTCCCGATCGGTTGCCTTTTTGATCACCTGATCCATCAGGTCTTTGTAATGAGCTTCCGCTTCCTTGATGCGATCTTCTTCTCTCTGTAAAGAAAGCTTGACGAGCTCATTGGCTCTCTGATCGGCCTGTTTGATCCTTTCGTCAGCTTCGCTGGCTTTGACTGCTTCCCGATCG
>CADCOR010000030.1 GCA_902803055.1 uncultured Erysipelotrichaceae bacterium | reverse complement strand
TGTCTTGCGTAATGCTTCACTGACGGAAGGCCATCTGTGTATGGCGATCGATCCGGATACGCATAAAATTGTCGCTTCTTCACAAGCAGATTACCTTGGCCGCAACGCGGAAGATGTCGGCTTTACGGAAGAGAGTCTTAAAGCCGCTTATTTCGGCAAGCTTTCGGTTAACAGCGAGACCTGCTATGTGAGCAGTGACATGATCAGCGGCCTTCTGGTGTATGTCATACATCCGCAGTCTCAGGTCTATTATTCACGCTTGCCTTACACTTTTGCCGTAATCGTTTTGTTCCTGCTCAGCTTCTGTTTCCTGATCAAAGATTTCTGGAATGATCCAAAAGCTGACCAGCAGACCGTTTATTTCTCAAAGAAAGAAGAAGATATCATCAGCAGATATCAGGCCAATGAAATAGAGGAATCTTCTCAAGCCGACCAGCAGGCTGTGAAATGGCTGTATATGGCACCGGAATATAAGATTTCCCGACTGTTTGAAGCTCTGGTCGAATTGGCGGCTGCCGCCTTGTTTATCATTTTCCTCTTCCAGGAACTCTTATATACGCAGAACAGTCTGCTGGCTCATATTTTCTCCGGAAGATGGGCAAAAGGCGTCAATGTCTTCTCCTTTACAGCTAACGCGGTCATCCTTATTATCGCCATCGTTATAGTCAGCACCATTAAACTGATCCTTAAGCTGATTGGCCAGATCTGTGATCCCCGTGGTGAGACGATCACCCGGCTGCTGCGCAGTATGATAAACTATGCGGCAGTCATTGTCGTGGCCTGTATCTGGCTGGCCAACATCGGTGTCGATGCAAAGATTCTGGCTGCTTCCGCGGGAGTAATAGGCGTGGCAATCGGTATCGGCCAGAAAGACCTGCTTACTGATATCGTTGCCGGTCTGTTCATCCTGTTTGAAAGCACGTTCCAGGTCGGTGATATCATCGAAATCTCCGGCTACCAGGGAATCGTGCGGGAGATCGGCCTGCGGACGACGATCGTCGATGGCTGGGATTTCAATCAGAAATACATCTACAACCGCAACATGTCCAATGTCCTGAACCTGTCGGCAAAGAAAAATTTCTCGAACTTCGGCTTCAGCGTTGCGCATTCCATATCGACAGAAAAACTGAGTGCAGCCTTTGAAGAAAAATTCCGGGATTACGAAAAGACTTATCCGGAGATCATCAGTGCACCATACTTCACCTGTACCCAGCATAAAGTATCAGGAACGAGCGAATGCCATATCGTAGCTGAGATCAGCGATACGGCCAGACCGGTCTTAGAAAAGGTGATCTATCAGGATATTCAGGCCGTACTGGATGAACAGAAAGCCAAAGCTGTCTGGAAGCTTCTTCCGGCCAGCCTTCGCTGAAGACAATAATATTTATAATGCTAAGAAAGCGGCAGTATCTTTGTCATGACATCTGAAAACAAGGCCGAAGCAACAACGCTTGCCAAAAGAAATAAGCACATCTTCATAGGTGAAGATTATGCTCATCTGAAACTTAAATAATCATTTCAACCAAAACTATAACGAAAAACAGTCTGCACTTCATGGTGCGGACTGTTTTTTTCAGGATCAGTCTTCCCCAAACAGCAGATCGGAGTAGACCGGCATTGGCCAGAAATCGCGATCAGTAATTGTCTCAAGTTCATCGGCCAGTCTGCGGAGATTCTCCATCAGAGGAATGATCTTGTCATGATAGTAATCTGATCTTTCCTGGGCACCGTCTGGTCTGCCTGCTAACAGTTTATTGAGTTCCTCAATCTGTTCACATATGTTCTTCTTGTTTTCCTTGATCTTTCTGACCGTCTTTAGTTCGTAAGAATCATTATCCACAAGATTGAGCCTTCCATCTTCTTCAAGCGAATTCTTTAATTCCCGCTCAAAGGCAGTCACTGCCGGCAGGATATCCTTCTTTAACATATCGAGCAGAGTCAAGGCTTCTATATGAATAGTTTTATAATATTTCTCCAGATAGATCTCATGTCTTGAGGTCAGTTCTGCTTCACTCAACACCTTATTATCAGTAAAGACAGTGACATTCTTCTCGTCCAGATAGTGAGACAGGGCTTCCGGTGTCGATGTGTAATTGCTTAAGCCTCTTTTTTCTGCTTCTTTGATCCAGCTTTCATCATATCCGTTGCCATTGAAAATAATCCGTTTATGTTCTTTCAGGGTTTTGCGAATCAGGTCATGAAGTACCAGATTGAAATCATCAGCCTTTTCCAGCTGATCGGCAAATTCCTTCAGTTCTTCCGCTACGATCGTGTTCAGGATCGTATTAGGAGTAGCGATCGAAGCAGATGATCCCGGCATGCGGAATTCAAACTTGTTTCCGGTAAAGGCAAACGGTGAAGTGCGGTTGCGGTCGGTGTTGTCTCTGGGGAAAGCAGGTATCGTATGGACACCGATCTGTAAAGCTTCCCTTTTCTTTCCGACATAGGCTTCATCTTTTTCGATTGAAGAAAGAACTTCAAAGAGTTCATCACCCACAAAAATCGAAACGATAGCAGGCGGTGCCTCCGAAGCACCAAGACGATGATCGTTGCCTGCTGAAGAGATCGAGATACGAAGCAGATCCTGATATTCGTCGATTGCCTTGATGATGGCCGTCAGAAACAACAGGAACTGAGCGTTTTCTTCCGGTGTATCACCCGGATCAAGCAGATTGACACCGGTATCCGTCTTCAATGACCAGTTGTTGTGCTTGCCGGAACCATTGATTCCGGCAAATGGTTTTTCATGAAGCAGACACTCTTTGCCATGACGCTTGGCTACTTTCTTTAAGATCTCCATCGTCAGATTGTTCTGGTCAGCCGAGACGTTGACGGTCAGGAAATTGTTGGCCAATTCGTGCTGCGAAGGAGCGACCTCGTTGTGTTCGGTCTTGGCCTGTATCCCCAGCATCCACAGTTCGTTATTAACATCCTTCATGAAGTCCTGTACCTTTGTATGAATGGATCCGTAGTAGTGGTCATTCATCTCCTGACCTTTAGCAGCTGGAGCTCCCAGCAAGGTTCTGCCAGTCAGACGCAGGTCTTCCCTTTGATCAAACAGTTCCTTGTCGATCAGAAAGTATTCCTGTTCAGCACCGGCTGTCGCCTTGACATGGTCTACATCCTTATTGCCAAACAGTTTTAGGATGCGCATCGCTTGTTTATTCAGTGCTTCCATTGAACGAAGCAAAGGCGTTTTGTGGTCGAGAGCTTCACCGGAATAAGACGCAAAAACCGTGGGGATACACAAGACTCCATCCTTGATGAAAGCGTAGGATGTCGGATCCCAAGCCGTATAGCCTCTTGCTTCAAAGGTATCGCGCAATCCTCCTGACGGAAAAGATGAGGCATCGGCTTCACCCTTGACCAGATTGGATGGTGAAAACTCCAGAATGATCTTGCCTCCCCCGGCTGTACTGACAAAGCTCTCGTGCTTTTCCGCCGTTGCACCGGAAAGCGGGTGGAACCAGTGGGTAAAATGCGTAGCACCTTCTTCCACTGCCCAGTCCTTCATGGCATTAGCCACTTCTTCGGCAATATCTTTATTCAGATAAGTGCCTTTTTTAATCGTCCTGTTGAGCTCATTATAAGTTGATTTAGATAGTCTGGCTTTCATAACTTCATCATTGAAGACTTTGCAGCCAAACATTTTCATGATATCTGTCATTGTTAAATTCCTCCGAAAATTTAATTAAAAACATCTTGTCTTTCCCTAAGCGTTTTAAATAATCTTCCTGGTACATTCACACTGAAAAGATCTGTGCAATTGTGTTTTTTCAATATGCATTATTCTTATATTTCTTAGAAATATGAAAAAAGTCTGCACATGAATATCTTGTTGGAATGACACTTCTCTGTGTCCTTTCAGATATGCAGAACATTCTAAACTTTATTGATTATTCTACCGTAACAACTTTGGCCAGATTGCGCGGTTTATCCACGCTGACGCCTTTCTCTATTGCCAGATAGTATGCCAGCAGCTGAAAGACGGGAATGGCCGAAAATACCATCAGATCATCGGGAAGATCTTTCAAAGCAAAGACCTCGACTTTCTGAACAAAATCTTTCCGTATAGACTCTTTAATGAAACAGAAAACTTTCGCTCCCCTGGCCCGGACTTCCTTAATATTGCTGGACTCCTTGGCCAGCAGATCCTTCTGACTTAAGCAGGCGATGACCGGCGTATCTTTTTCGATCAACGCGATCGGACCGTGTTTCAGTTCACCAGAGGCATAAGCTTCACAATGAATGTAAGAGATCTCTTTCATCTTCAAAGCTGCTTCCATCAGAATGTAATAGTCCAGGCTGCGGCCGATCATGAAGACAGATTTCTGATCCTTCAGCCGTTTCGCCAGATCGTGATATGTTTCCCTTTCCTCATAAACAGCTTCGATCAGATCCGGTGCCTTGCGCATTTCCTCGATCAGCTTTGCGATATCTTCGCCGTCTTGCTTTGTTTCCTTTGCGAAAGCGAAAGCCAGCAGATACAGGATAGCCAATTGGCAGGTATATGCCTTAGTCGACGCGACAGCGATTTCCGGACCGGCCTCCATATAAAGCACATGATCAGCTTCTCTGGCAATCGAAGATCCTTTCACGTTGACGATGGCCAGACTTTCCTTTCCCTCTTTTCTGCCGCAGCGCAGCGCTTCCAGGGTATCGATCGTCTCGCCCGACTGGGAGATCACAACAAGCACGCTGTCTTCTTCCATCAATGGTCTTTCATAGATGAATTCCGAAGACAGATAGACTTCCGTACTGATCCCGGCATACTTTTCAAAGATCCGCTTGCTTAAAAGACCCGCATGATAGGAAGTTCCGCAGGCACAGATGACGATGTGCTTATGCCGGCAGAAGAAACCATGGTCAAGTCCTTCATCTTCAAAAGAAGGCAGACCATCAGCAGCATAGGAAGCAAGGCAGCGGCGCAGTGCTGTACCTTCTTCTGCAATCTCTTTTTCCATGTAGAAGGGATGACCTTTCTTATCGAGATCCTCAAAACCAAAATCCATTTGTTCATATTCCGGTTTAATATCCTTCCCGCTTAGATCCTTTAATGACAGCTCAGAAAGAGACATCTTCAGGATCGTCTTTTCCGGAAGGACGAAATATTCTCTGCACACGGTCGAAAGAGCGTTCAGATCAGAAGCGAGCAGCTTCCCGTTTTCCTGTTCACTGACAACGATCGGCGATACTTTTCTGATCGCATAGATCTCATCCGGCCGATCGGAAAACATCATCACCAGAGCGTAAGTCCCCTGAAGCAGTTCTACCGTTTCACTGATCGCTGCATAGGGATCACCTTTGTAATGTTCATCCAGCAGAACAGCCGCAACTTCACTGTCACCTGTAGATAAGAGCCTGTTTTCTATATGATATGTCTGTATAAGTTCCTTATAATTTTCAATGATACCGTTATGTACCAGCGTAACCTTTCCCGCCTGATGAGGATGGGAATTCTTAAAAGACACGGAACCATGGGTTGCCCAGCGGGTATGACCGATGCCGGACTTTGCGTTTTCGCCATGTCCTTTTACCAGATCTTCCAGAACACTGACCCGATCCGGGCATTTGAAAACTTCCATGCTTTTTCCACTACAAAAAGCGACTCCCGAACTATCATAGCCACGATATTCCAGAAGCTTAAGACTCCTCATTAATATATCAGCGGTATTACCGGTACCAACGTAACCAATAATTCCACACATTATTTATTCTCAACTTTCTTTTAATTTATATATGATATCCATCATAACGAATCTGTTTTGAAGTTACCCTCATATTTGCCGTTATGTTCGCACAGGATTGTACGTAAGGGCGTCCGCCGAAACTTTCGATAACCCTTATCCTCGTTAACCTCTCTGTATAGGTGCTTGGCGCTAGAAGAGAATGAACTGCATATCTGTTTTCAAAGAACAACGAAATCAGTATAACACATGCGCTCCATAAATGGTAAACGACGTTAACTTTCATCATGCAGACAATCTGTATTTAGACAATCATGACCACCCGTTAAGCAGGTGGTTCTTTTGTTTCGCACACTTTGTGTGCTCAACTGTCCACCAGGACGAATTTAAAAATGCGCACTGCGCATTTTTAAATCATTATAAGCGATTTGGTCTCTTGTATTTGTCTTTGATCAGACCAGCCAGTTTATCAATCTTGTCTTTGGCGAATGACGGTCTTTTCTTTTCCAGAACCAGTCTGACTTTGGAGATGCCCTCTTCCAGATCGACGTCATTATCAGCTAAAGCTCCAGCCAGCTGATCAGCCGCACTTTCCAGAATGATCGGCGATGCAGAAGCAGGCGCTATACCGCCGATGATCTCTTCAAGCATATCATCGTTTAATCTGTTTTTCTTCTCTTCCATATTCTCTTCCTCCATCTATTATTTATACGGATCATCAGTCTTTTGTGTCAATCATTCAGATTATCAGTTCAAGACCGACACCGACTTCCCTGATATTCAAAGCTTTAGCCATTTCGATCTTAGCTGACAAAGAGACGCAATGGCAGGGATAGAGCAGCTCTATGTCACAGTCTTTAAGATAGGAGATCGTTTTCTGTAGACGTTCATTGTTTTCAAACAGATGAAAACCGCCGATCACGCCATAGATCCTATCGTTACTGCAGACTCTTTTAGCCTGTTCAATGATGTTGCAGATACCGCTGTGACTGCAGCCAGTTATGATAAATAATCCCTTATCGCTTTCATAGACCAATGCCGAATCATCAAAGATATAATCAGGTCTCTTCTCTTTGTCCTCGATGATGTTCCCGATCGCATAGCGCGGCTCAAAATCAAAGACCGTTTCTATTTCTCCAAGATAAGTCAGATGCTTGGAGACTCTGAGCGGTTTATCCGCATAAGTCACATCAAACAGTTTTTCGGCTGTCCTGGCATCAAAAGGAGCGCCGATATAAAGCCCATTTTCATCTTCTCTGTACGCAAAAGAAGCAGGATGAGTAATAAGCTTATAATCATTTTTCCGCTTGGCCAGAAAGCTTAAACCGCCGCTGTGATCATTATGGCCATGAGACAGTATGATCGTATCAACACTGTTCAGATCGATATTCATCTTCCGGGCATTTGAAACAAAGGCATCAGAATAAGCGGCATCAAAGAGGATCTTTTCCTCACCATCTTCAATGTAATAGGAAACAGCCGGTTCTCCCAGATAGTACATATCGATATAGGTATTGTTGTCTTCCAGTACATTAAGCTTCATTTCACTTATTATATCAGTCTGCATATTTTTAAGTGCTGTATTGTTTCATCAAATTGTTATCATATGAACGTTATTTTCAATGGAGGAAGATATTTTGAAAAAATACGATCTGAAGAAACCTTACAACTGCATCCTTTATCTGGCAATTGTCCTGACGACAGCAGGCCTGATTCTGACTTTCACTCAGATCAGTAAAATGCCGCTTGCCCGGCTGTGCATAACCATCTTAGGGTATCTGCTTGTTCTCTACTATACTTTCATTGGCTATCAGAAGCCGCATGGAAATCTTCTGCGCTATCTGACTCTCTGTTTCGGTCTGCTGCTGTTATTTGTCCGAGCCATCACCTCAGCCGGAAACCAGTTGGTCGCCCTGGGCGATTTCAACGAAGTCATTCTCTGGCTTGATATCGCCTGTGCTTATTGTGCCCGTTACCAGCAGCACAAAGAAGCCGGTCTTCAGGTTGAGTAAGCCGTCTGGTTTTTTACGAATCGGATTGTTCTGAATTATTATTTTCTATCAAGGGACTTGTTGTCCCTTTTGATATTATTGATCTCATTTAATAAAGCAGATTTTACATTGTTTGTTGCCACAGCAGCCAAAACCATCGTATATAATTATGTAAAGGAGAGAAAAAATGTCAGAAAACAAAGACATCAAAAACGTAAATAAAATTGAAGATAGCATCCTCGCTAAAATAGCTGGTGGAGCCACCGAAGAAGAAATCGAAGCTGCTTTTGAAGAAGTTAAAGAAGGCGCGAAGAATGCTGGTGAGGCCGTAGTAAATGTATTCAATTCGCTTGAGGCAATCAATGAAGCAATCAAAACAAACATCTGTCCGATCTGTAAACAGCAGATCATCCCCGGTGCTGCTAAATGTAAAGTTGCCGATTTCCTTAAGCACGGCAAGGCTTTTCACTAATCCGGCAAATAAAGTTCTGTTGCTGTTTGTTAGGGTATATCCCAAATTTATGTATTTAAATAACTGAGTGGCTATACCTATAAACACTGTGTGGTCA
>CADCOR010000029.1 GCA_902803055.1 uncultured Erysipelotrichaceae bacterium | reverse complement strand
GTGGATGCCGGCTCTGGCATCGCTAATCGCCAACATCATTTCACTTAAGGAAAAGAAAGAAAAGCTGACAGTCAAAGAGTTCCTTAAACGTCTGGGTTTCAGGAGTTCAAAACTTATTTATATACTGTTAGGAATCTTTATTCCGCTTGTTTATCTGCTGATACCGTATCTGATCTACTGGCAGATCTATCCCGATAACTTCGCCTATCATGGTGTTGCGCTTAATCTGATCCTCAAGGACATCATGCCGGCTATGACCCTGGGTATTTTCTTCAGCCTGGTCTCAGCACTTGGTGAAGAGCTTGGCTGGCGGGGCTTCATGGTGCCGGCATTAAGGGAAAGGATCGGCTTGAAGAAGACTTTATTTGTTACCAGCATCTTCTGGTGCTGCTGGCATCTGCCTTTGCTGATCTGGGGCGGCTACATGGATCAGTGTCCGCTGTGGTATCGTCTTCCGGCTTTTATCCTCTGCGTAATGCCGATTGGCATCATCTGCGGCTTGCTGACAGTAGAAAGCGACAGTGTCTGGCCAGCTGCCTTCTTGCACGCCGCCCACAACAATTATGATCAGAGTGTCTTTGGCCTGATCAGCCGCGGCGAGAAGCTGATGTATTATGTCAGTGAAACAGGATTTCTGACGATCATCTGTGCCTGGATCATCGCGATCATCATGTATATCAGCTATGCGAAGAGACATCAAGGGACATTATAGAAGATGTGCACCAGCTTTATCGTAAACAGAAAGAAAACGATCGTCGGCTTCAATCTGGATATTCTGGGCATGGAATATCGGATCAACGAAAATGATCAGGGCGTCTATATCGAAATATATGATCAGAAGCAAGGCTGGCTGCCTTTATTCGGCGGCAACGCTCGAGGTGATTTTGTCGGGATGCCGACCTGCTGGCCATTTGATGATCGAAGCGATCCGCAGTCAGACGAGAAGAATATACTGGAACTTGATATCGATCTGCTGTTAATGAAAAGAACTTTGAACGAATTGAAAGACATCGCTGAAAAGGAAAAGATCTCTTCTGTAAAAGGGTCAACTTTTATGGGTGCCTTATCAGACCGCAATGGCAATGTCCTGTATATTATTCCGGGGCAGGGTCATCTCTACTATGAAAAACCGGATCACAAGGTCATGACCAATTTCTCTCCTTTCAAGATGGATAAAGAGAAACATCCCTGGATGGGTTATGATCGATATCTGAAAGCTTTGCAGAAAATAGAAACATCTTCAGCAGATTTTTCGGTTGATGATGCTTTCGATATTCTGAAGGAGACTTCACAGATCGCATGTCCGACCGTAGTCTCGATGGTTTATGATGTAAGTGATAAAACGATATTCTGGTGTGAGAAACGGAATTATGATGTCATAAACAAGAAGAAATTCTATGAAGAAAATGATTGAAACGGAAAGACTGTATCTGCGAGAAATGAATTGCAGTGATCATGAAGCTTTAGGCAAAATCATCTCTGATCCTGTAAACATGTCATTCTATGAAAAACCCTATGATGAAAAAGGTGTAGACCGCTGGATAGAGTGGTGCATGAACTCATACAGAGAAAATGGCTTTGGTCTATGGGCGCTGTGTCTGAAAGAGAATGATGAGATGATCGGTGATTGCGGCATCAGTATGCAGAACATCGATGGCGAGATATTGCCGGAGATCGGCTTTCATATCAGATATGACATGCACAATAAAGGCTATGGCCATGAAGCGGCTCTGGCAGTAAGAGACTGGGGCTTCAATAATAAAGATTTCCCCGCTTTATATTCATACTGCACAAGTGATAATGTCGCATCATATAAAACAGCCGAATCGATCGGTATGCATTATTTAAAAGAATTTGAAACTGATGGTGTGATGCATAGAGTTTCTATAATAAGAAAAGAAGATTGGAGCAGCAGAAATGGAAAATGAGAGACTGAAGAAAAGAATGTGCAAGTGGGCAATTGTCTGCGGAATAATGGCTTTACTGTTTTATGTTCTGCATGATCTGATCGGTGGATTATATTATCCTGGTTATGAGTGGATGAAACAGGCCGTCAGTGATCTGACAGCGCTTGATGCGCCATCATATCAGATTGCGGGTGTCTTTTCTCATGTATATGGCATTTTCAGCTGTATCTGCTGGAGTCTGTTATGCATCATGGCTTATGAGTTAAATAAGACCCTGAAACTCGGTATCTATCTCTTTGGCTTGATGAACGCCATCTCAGCTATCGGCTACGCTGCGTTCCCCTTAAGCTCAGCAGGGTATGATGGCAACTTCAATTCTTTCATGCATACATATGTCGTGACGATAGCGGTAGTTCTGTTATCGATCGTCTCACTGATCCTGATCGCAATCGGCAGTATCAAAGACAAGTATAAGACATACGGCATCCTGGCTCTTCTCAGTTTATTCTGCATGTTTTTCGGAGCGATGGGTACAGCCCTTTTCCCCAAGGAGGTCTTTGGCATCATTGAAAGATTCTCTACTTATGCGGCTGTAGTGTTTACAGCTGTATCGGGGATATATGCCGGAAAACTGTTTGTGAAGTAAATTAAAAACGGACTGCTGAGCAGTCCGTTTCCATAATAAGATTTTCCTTTTGTTATTCGCCAGTGATGTAGTACTGCAGATTGCAGATATCGCAGCTTTCCAGCTTGCTGTTGCCCTGCAGATCTTCATACCATTTGACGAAATACAGATCGGCATTGCCATCGGCATCTTTGCCAAAGCATAAAGCCAGATAGTTGGTGCCGGATACAGGCTGAGTAGCCAGTAACTGGATCGGTGAGAAGACCATCTTTTCATCTTTGACAGCCTTTTCAAAAGAGTTCATGATCTTTTCGTCAGAGAAGTAACCAGGCTTGCCGCCGCTGATCACTGTCCAGCCGCCTAAGAG
>CADCOR010000028.1 GCA_902803055.1 uncultured Erysipelotrichaceae bacterium | reverse complement strand
CAACATCTATAGAAAAGATAACATGATGATAGTCATGGCGGATAACAGTGATCTTGGTATGTCAGGCTTAGATAAAACATACGTTCGCCTTTATGATGAGAATACTTTTGAAGAGATCACGACCTTGCATCCCGTATATGAACATTTAACAGGTGTACAGAACAAGGTCGAATATAATGAAAAAGCCGAATTTTCTGAACCGATCTTCTCACCTGATGGCAAATACATGATCCTGCAGCCAGTCCATGGTGATAATCCAAACCTGAATGAAGCCTTTGTTTTTGTCTATGATACTTCGACTTGGGAAGAACTGTGGCATATCGGGTGTTATGATACCAATGATCCACAATATAATTCACTTATGGATGAGACAGATGGCTATGAGGGAACGTTATATATCTTTGTTTATCCGGCCGGAAATGATAAAGTATTGATCCGCTATAACTATGTCACTGATCAATACTATAGCCCTTACAGTTCCAATTTTGCGGTAGCTTTTGAAATAAGGGATATCAAAACCGGCGAGGTTCTTGATCGTTTTGTCCCGGAAGGAACTTATTGTGTTGCCTATTCGCCTGATAGAAATCAGATCGGTCTTTTCCAGGATGAAGAATCATATCAGGAAAAGAAACCGGCTTATGTCTTCAATACCGATTCATTTGAAAACCTGGCTGATCAATATGTTTATGAAGAACCGGAAAAGCAAGATGATGAAATAGACTTAAGCGGAAGCATTCTTGCCAAAAATGATGATCTCATGCTGATAAAGGGAAAAGACGGATCTTTCTCGATCCTCAGAATTCCGACTTTAAAAGAAGCTGTAGATTCAGCCAGAATTATCCTCAATGGCAGAACATTGACTGAAGAACAGAGAGAAAAGTATTTTTTGAAGAAAGCCGATAAGGAAGAATAGATCTCATAAAAAAAAGAACTGTCGTTCTATGTTTCTAACAGAAATTGTTAGACTGTAAGACAGTTCTTTTTAGAACATTTCTATGCCATTATCTTCCAAAGCTTTATAGAGTTTTGGAAGGATGGAGTTTCTGGCATCGCCATAATCCCATAATGATCTTGTGTAAATAGGGAAACAAGCTTTGTAGCCGTCTTTGGTTATGACTTTGATGACGAGTTTTGTTTCTCTTGTGTTATCGATCATCGGTTCGCTCTGGGCAATAGAAGAGATTATTTCCTGGGCTTTAAACAGATCGGTATTACCTTTGAGATTGAGCTCGATTATTTCGGAATATTTACCGGAAGACATGTCTTCTACGACGGCTGTATTCATGATCGTATTAGGGATGATGATCTCGGTCTGTTCCTGGGTTAACAGGATGGTATGACGGAAATTGATCTCTTTGACGATGCCGGATAAGTCTCTTTCTTTGATGACAATTATATCGCCGACTTTAAAAGGCTGATGGATCGCTAAGAAGAAACCGGCAATGTAGTTACCGAAAGTGGTTTGGGCCGCGATACCGACGGCGATCGCGATGATCGAGGTGGCACCTAAGATCGTATTGCCTAATGAACTTAAGGGTTTGACCTGTTCGAGAATGATCGTAAAGGCGACCACCCAGACAATTAATCTTACCGTCAGATATAGATACTGGTTGGCAGTGATTCTGTCTTTATGTTCCTGATTGAAGCGATCATTGAATTTTTTAGCAAATCTATCCAGGATAAAGGCAAGAATCAGGGTAATGACAGAACTGATGATAAAGAATTTAAAGCCGTTTTCAAAATAGCTGTCTATAATGCTGCCGATCATACTACTAGTGTAGCCTTTTTTTGGCTTTTTCCTGATCGTATTTACATTAAAGATCAGGTGCACTTGTGCTAGAATAATTTTTAGAATGAAGATCTTAAAAAATACAAAAGGACGTATTTCCCTGCTTGAACTGATAGTGATTATTTTTTTGGTTATAGAGGGCGGCTATCTTTTGACCAAGAGTTTAGGCTGGTATTGCGATAAGGCTACGGGCGGCGATGATTCGCTTTTAGTCAATACCGCCGATTCGACAGCCAGAGTCAATTCTCTTAATGGCCAATGCTGTCCAGTCTCAGACTGCGGCAGTTATGGAGAATGCGAGCATTTCAAAGGCCAATACTATGTGGGCTATTATGATGATGTTACTCATCATATCGTAGCTTATCCGAAAAAGGGTTATAACCAGAATCAGGAGATGCATATCAAGGATAAGACCTATTATGGCGATCCGGGTACGATGGTCATTGAGATCAGATGCCGCAGCGGTGAAGTCTTGCTGGATTGGGTAAAGGGCAGATAATGTATATCGGGGATTCGACCTTTCTTTGTGTTTTTGTTTCGATCGTCCTGTTCTGTTTCGGGACGGTTTTTGGCTCGGCTATCAACTGCATGGCTTCAAGAATCGTAGCTGGAGAAAGCTGGATCAAAGGCAAGTCGCATTGTGAATATTGCGGTCATGAACTGGGTTTCTTTGATCTGTTTCCGGTCTTAAGCTATGTCTTTCTGGGTGGCAGGTGCCGCTATTGTCATACACATATCTCGATCCGCTATGTGCTGGTGGAGATCTTCTGCGGTTTAAGCTTTGTTTTACTGTTTTTAAACAATAAAACCCTTGATGCGAGATTGCTGGAATACCTGATCCTGACGGTCATCCTTTTTGGTCTATCTCTAGTCGATCTTGATTCCTATATCATCCCGGATGGCTTTATCATTGCCGGGATCATCAACTGGCTTGTTTTTGGCTTATTCATGGCTGACAAGAAGTCATATTATCTGAATGGGCTGATCGGGGGTTTTGCGATCGGCGGCTTCATTCTCGGTATGTCTTTACTGATGGACAGGATCATGAAAAAAGAAAGCCTTGGCGGAGGAGATATCAAGCTTTTGTTCATGGTCTGCCTCTATACCGGACCGTTCAAAGGGCTTTTACTTCTGTTTCTTTCGTGTTTAATAGGGCTATTCTTTGTGGTATTATTAAAAGAAAGAAAGATAGCTTTCGGTCCAAGTATTTCAATTGCGACCTATTTTGTGTTGTTATACGGGGACAGATTGCTTAGCTGGTATCTGAGTTTATTTTAGGGTAAAAATATATGAAAGATATTTTAGGAATTGAAATAGGTAATAAGACGGTCAAATTCGCAGAATTCCGCCGCGGAACCCTGCGTAATTTTGTCGCGGTCACTGTACCTGACAACGTTGTCGTTAATGATTCACTGATCGCTTTTGAAGCGATGGGAGATCTGATCAAAGAGACTGTTAAAGCCAACAAGATCGGAGTCAGAAAAGCTGTTCTGGTTTTACCAGGTGCAGATGTTTCTTTAAGGAGACTGGTCTTGCCGGCAATGAATGAAAAACAGCTGATGGTCAACATGCCTTATGAGTTCAAGGATGTCTTATCCATGGACAAGGATAAATACATCTATGACTATGCGATGATCGATTACATCAAGGACGAGGAAGGCAATGTCAAGGAGATGGAACTGCTCGGTGCCGTCGTTTCTGCCGAACTGATCGATAAGTATGTTGAGATGTTCAAAAGGGCCGGTATCAAACTTGTCAGAGCAATACCGCGTGAAATGTCATTAAGTGCCTTGATAGAAGTTCTCAACGGCGAAAGTGAGATCAAGGACTTTGCGGTCCT